>JAVHVB010000241.1:0-4003 GCA_032160775.1 Pseudonocardiales bacterium
GCTCGCTCCGCGACCGGACGGCAGGACCGACGTGGACGTCGTCATCGTGCGCGAGGGCAAGAACGTGAAGGGGCGGGTGCTGGTGGCCCTGCTCACCAGCGTCGGGAAGCCGGTCCTGGCCAAGCGGTTCGCCGGCACCGTCCGAGCCATCGAGACGTACGGCGACGCCTCGACAACCTGAACTCAGCTGTCAGGAGTGGCGCTGCCGCCGTCGCTCCATCGGCGTGGTCGCGCGCACCGTGTCCGAACACCCGGATCGTCGTCGAGTCGTCACGGTGGATGACGGCGGTGCCACCCGGCGAGCAGGATGGAGGCATGACGGATGCGCCAGCTCAGCCCGGACCGGATCTGGACGAGGACGGCCGGGTGATCCTCACCGGCATCAGCTCGCGCGCGTTCGAGCATCCGGCCGACCGCACCGCGTTGACGGCGATGCGCTCGGTGCCCGGCTTCGATCAGCTGCTGCGTGCCGCGTCGGCGATGCTGCGCGAGCGGCAGTACCGGCTGGTCTACCTCTCCTCCGGTGTGCGGGTCGACGACCTGCAGTTCGGCGATCTGCACAAGCTGCTCGAAGAGGTGTGCGTCGTGCTGGACGTGGCCGAGCCGCCCGAGCTGTACGTCTACAACGACCCGCAGCCCAACGCCATCACGCTCGGCGTCGACAAGCCGTTCATCGCACTCAGCAGCGGGATGTACGAACTCACCGATCCCGACGAGCGCCGCTTCGTGCTCGGTCATGAACTCGGGCACGCGATGTCCGGCCACGCCCTGTACCAATCGCTGCTGCAACATCTGCTCAACCTGATCGGCGCGTTCGGCTGGATCCCCGCGGGTGGACTCGGCCTCCGCGCGCTGATAGCCGGCCTGCGCGAGTGGCAGCGCAAGGCTGAGCTGTCCGGCGACCGGGCGGGGCTCCTGGCGACCCAGGATCTCGACGCGGGCCTGCGCGTCACGATGAAGCTGGCCGGTGGCCGGCACCTCGACCGGATCAGTGTCGAAGGATTCCTGAAGCAGGCGCGCGACTACGAGGCCGCCGGCGATCTGCGCGACGGGGTGCTCAAGCTGCTGAACACGGAGCGGACGACCCACCCGTTCGCTGTCGTCCGAGCCGCAGAGATCAACCGCTGGTCGGCCAGCGACGAGTACCGGGACATCCTGGCCGGGACCTACCCGCGTCGCGAGGACGACCACACGGCAAGCTTCTCCGAGAGCGCGCGCGAGGCCGCGCGGACGTACAAGAAGCGCATCGAGGACTCCTCCGATCCGCTGGTCGCCGCAGTCCGCGGCGTCGGCGCGACGGTCGGCAACGCGGCCGACTCGGTCGTCGACTGGTTCAACAAGCGGGCGCGCAGCGGCGGCGTCCAGGACACCACCGCACCGACCGACGAGACGGAGTCGCCCGCGGAGGACCAACCACCCACGGACAGCGACGCCCTTTAGTGGTCAGCCGGGGGTGACCGTGCCGGCGAGGTGCGGCTTGCCGGACTTCGCGCCGCGGACGTCGAGGTTCCACCCGCCGCCGGTCTGCGCAGCTGCCAGCGACAGCGTGGCCGGAAGCAGGACGGGCAGCTTGAACGCGACCTCGGCCGTGTACGCATCGGGCAGCCGGCCCTCGAGCGCCGCGAGGGTGCGGGCCTTGAGCCACATGCCGTGCGCGATCGCGGACGGGAAGCCGAACGCCTTCGCGGTCAGGTTGTGCAGGTGGATCGGGTTGCGATCACCCGACACCGCGCCGTAGCGACGGCCGATGTCGCCTGGCACCCGGATCACCGACACCGCCCCGGCCTGCGGCGGCAGTTCGGCGCGCTTCTCCGCTTTCTGCGACGCCTTCGACTTCTCCGAGTTCGTGCCGCCGGCCGACTTGCCGCCGCCGGCCGGCTTGCCGCGTCGCAGGTAGGTCGACCGGCTCGAGTACACCTGCTCGCCGGCGACGGTCGCGGTTGCCAGCAGGTCGAACTGGGTGCCGGCGGCGTGTGGTCGCAGATCGGCGGTCCGCACCTCGAACGAGACCGGCTCGCCGGCGCGGACCGGCCGGGCGAGGGTGATCGAGTTCTCGACGTGCACCATGCCGACGAGCGGGAACGGGAAGCTGCGCTCGGTCATCAGCGCCACCGAGAGCGGAAAGGCCAGGATGTGCAGGTAGGTCGGCGGCAGCACATCGCTGACCCGGTAGCCGCAGACCTGCTGGAACGCGGCGAGATGCTGCACGTCGATCTGCTGGTCGGCCATCGTGTACACCGAGTCGGGCAGCGAGTCGCCGCCGCGGTGCAGCGGTGTGGTGACGGCGGCCTTCGCGTAGAGCGGCAGCAGCGAGGGCGGTGCGCTGAGTTCCGGCATCGCGATCAGGCCCCGACGAGGTTCTGCCCGCAGACCCGCAGCACCTGACCGTTGACCCCGCCCGCACCCGGCGAGGCGAGCCATGCCGCTGCCTCGGCGACGTCGATCGGCAGCCCGGCCTGCTGCAGCGAGGACAACCGGCGGGCCACCTCGCGGGTCGCCAGCGGCATCTTGGCGGTCATCTCGGTGTCGATGAAACCCGGCGCGATCGCGTTGATCGTCGACGCGCCGTGCTTGCCGAACGCCGCGGCCGACGAGCGGACGAGCCCGAGCACTCCGGCCTTGGTGGCGCCGTAGTTCGTCTGACCGCGGTTGCCCGAGAGCCCGGTGGTCGAGGAGAGGCAGACCACCCGCGCCTGCGGGTTCAGCTGATCGCTGCCGAGCAGCGCCTCGTTGATGCGCAGCTGCGACTCGAGGTTGACGGCGAGCACCGAGTCCCACTGCTCGGGCTTCATGTTGGCCATCAGCTTGTCGCGGGTGATGCCGGCGTTGTGGATCAGGATGTCCAGCCCGTCCGTGTGGGCGGTGAGATGGTCGAGCAGCCGCTGCGGGGCGTCCGCGCCAGCGACGTCGAAGTGCAGCGAGGTGCCGCCGAGCCGGTTCGCGACCTTGGCCAGCGTCTCGCCGGCCACCGTCAGGTCGGCGGCGATCACCTTCGCGCCGTCGCGGGCGAGCACCCCGGCGATGGCCGCGCCGATGCCGCGCGCCGCGCCGGTGACCAGAGCGGTCTTGCCGGCGAGCGGCTGGTCCCAGTCCGCCGGCGCCGGAGCGGTGCCCTTGCCGAGCACCAGCGGCTGACCGTCGACGTAGGCCGACTTGCCGGACAGGAAGAACCGCAGCGCCGACGGCAGCGAGGCCTCGTCCTCGACCCACAGCAGGTTGGCCGTGGCGCCGCGCCGCAACTCCTTGGCCAGCGACCGGACGATGCCGTCGAGCGCCTGGCGGGTCGCGTCGGTCGTGATCGACTTGCCGTCGGGCAGCCGGCCGAGCACGAGGACTCGGCCGTTCGACTGCAGCGCCTTCACCGCCGGCGCAAGGAACTCGCGCAGTGCGCCGAGATCGGCCGGCGTGACGACCGACCGCGCGTCGAGCACTGCGGCCGCGACCTTGGCGTCCTCCGGCAGCGTGTCGAGCACCTCGACCCCGGCCCCGGTGAGCGCCTTGCGCAGCGCCGCGGCCGGCTTGCCGCCTGTCGCGCCGAGCACGGCCGGGCCGGGCAGCAGCGGGTCCCCCGCCGAGTACCGGCGCAGCTTCGCCGGTTGCGGCAGCCCGACGCGGGTCGCCACGGCCGAGCCGAACGGCGAGTTGACGAGGTTCAGGTAACGGTCACTCAACGGTCATGCCTCCAGGATCGCGACGACGCCTTGGCCGCCGGCCGCGCAGATCGAGATGAGGCCCCGACCGCCACCGTTCTCGTGCAGCATCTTCGCGAGCGTCGCGACGATGCGCCCGCCGGTGGCGGCGAACGGGTGCCCGGCCGCCAGCGACGAGCCGTTGACGTTCAGCTTGCTGCGGTCGACCGCGCCGAGCGGGCCGTCAAGGTCGAGCCGGCGGCGGCAGAAGTCGGCGTCCTCCCACGCCTTCATCGTGGCGAGCACCGTGCCGGCGAACGCCTCGTGGATCTCGATGAAGTCGAAGTCGTCGAGGGTGAGCTTGTTGCGGGCGA
>JAVHVB010000242.1:0-4595 GCA_032160775.1 Pseudonocardiales bacterium
TCGGCCCCTCACCGGACGCGCCCGCCGTCCGCTACCTCGAGGTTGCCAAGCGACTCGGCGTCGAGCCGGGTGCCACCGCGCCGTCGACCGACGTCCGAGAGGTCGTGCTCGATCTGCGGCGCAGCAAGGGCATGGTCCTCGACCCGGACGATCACGACACCTGGAGCGTCGGCTCGTTCTTCGTCAACCCCTTCGTCGCGCCGGACGCGGTGCCGGAGGGCTGCCCCCACTGGGTCGTCGACGACCAGATGAAACTGTCCGCCGCGTGGCTGATCGAGCAGGCCGGGTTCGGTAAGGGGTACGGGTCGACCCGCGGGAGCGGACGGGTCGCGGTGTCGACGAAGCACTCCCTCGCGCTGACCAACCGCGGCGGCGCGAGCACCGCCGAGCTGCTCGACCTCGCTCGCGAGATCCGGGCCGGCGTCGAGGACCGGTTCGGCGTCCGGCTGCGCCCCGAGGCGCACCTGATCGGCGTCGAGCTCTAGGACGACCGGCGCGCGACCTTGTGCGGCGCCGCCTGGGCGATCGGCTTGACCACCAGCAGGTCGATGTTGACGTGCGCCGGCCGGGTGACGACGTAGGCGATGCAGTCGGCGATGTCGTCGGCGGTGAGCGGATGATCGACGCCGGCATACACCCGGTCGGCCGCGGCCCGGTCCCCGCGCAGGCGAACCAGCGAGAACTCCTCCGTCTGCACCATGCCCGGGGCGACCTCGGAGACGCGTACCGGCCGTCCGTTCAGCTCCAGCCGCAACGTCTCGACGAGCGCGGCCGCGCCGTGCTTCGCGGCGGTGTAACCACCGCCGCCCTCGTATACGAGCCGCCCGGCGATCGAGCCGGTGACCACGACATGCCCGCCGGCGCCGGCCTCCAGCGCGGGAAGCAGCGCCTGCGTCACCCGCAGCACGCCGAGCACGTTCGTCTCGTACATCCGCTGCCAGTCCGCCGGGTCGGCGTCGGCGATCCGCTCGGTGCCGATCGCGCCGCCGGCGTTGTTGACGAGCACCGCGACGTCGTCGAGTTCGCCCGCCAGCGCGGCGACCGATTCAGGATCGGTGACGTCGAGGGTGACCGCGCGGATCCCGGGCACATCGGCTGCGAGGGCGTCCAGCCGGTCGCGCCGCCGCGCCGCCGCGACGACCGCATAACCCTCGGCCGCGAGCCGTCGCGCGGTCGCCGCGCCTATTCCGCTGCTCGCCCCGGTAACCACTGCGCTGCCTCGTGACATGCCCCTGATTCTGCGCGGGTCCGGTTGCGGAATGATCGAGGCGGGCATGAAACGCGATGTCGGGGTGTTGTGCCCGGCGGTTGTCGGACACTCCTGGACGGAAAGGGGGCGCTGTGCAGGCGAAGGACCGCGAACTGCGGCGGGTCGCCATGCTCAGCGTGCACACTTCCCCGCTCGACGCCCCCGGCGGCGGCGACGCGGGCGGCATGAACGTCTACGTCGTCGAGACGGCGAAGCGGCTGGCCGCGCGTGGCGTCGAGGTGGAGATCTTCACGCGAGCCACCTCGAGCGAGCAGGCACCGGTCGTCGAACTCGCCCCGGGTGTCCAGGTCCGGCACGTCACCGCAGGGCCGTTCGAGGGGCTCGCGAAGGGCGATCTGCCTGCCCAGCTCTGTGCGTTCACCGCCGGCGTCATGCGCGCCGAGCTGCGCCAGGAGCCCGGCTGGTACGACGTCATCCACTCGCACTACTGGCTGTCCGGCCAGGTCGGCTGGTTGGCGCGGGAGCGGTGGGGCGTGCCGCTCGTGCACTCCGCGCATACCCTCGCCCGGGTCAAGAATGCGCTGCTCGCCGACGGCGACGACCCCGAACCGCTCGCCCGGGTGATCGGCGAGGAGCAGGTGGTCGCCGAGGCGGACCGGCTCATCGCCTCGACCGCCGACGAGGCGCGCGACCTGGTCCGGCTCTACTCGGCCGACCCGGCAGTCGTGCGCACCGTCGCCCCTGGCGTCGACCTGGACGTCTTCACGCCCGGCCCGGCGCGCGCCGCGCGCCGCCGGCTCGGCCTTCGCCCGGACAAGTTCACGCTGCTGTTCGTCGGCCGGATCCAGCCGCTCAAAGCCCCGGACGTGCTCCTGCGTGCCGCCGCGCTGTTGCAGGACGAGCCCGCGCTGGCCGGCCGCATCCAGGTGGTCGTGCTCGGGGCGCCGAGCGGCTCCGGGCTGACGCGCCCGCACTACCTCGACTCACTGCGCGACGAGTTGGACCTGCGCGACGTCGTCCAGTTCCGCCCGCCGGTCCCCCGGAACGTGGTGGCCGACTACTACCGGGCCGCCGACCTGACCGTCGTGCCGAGCTACAACGAGTCGTTCGGGCTCGTCGCGCTCGAGTCGCAGGCCTGCGGGACGCCGGTCGTGGCTGCGGCGGTCGGCGGGCTGCCCACCGCCGTCGCCGACGATGTGTCCGGCGTGCTGATCGACGGACACGAGCCGCAGCACTGGGCGAAGGTGCTCGCCGACCTGCTGCGCACCCCACCGGTGCTCGCCCGGCTGGCCGACGGTGCACGCGCGCACGCCGCGCAATTCTCCTGGGACCAGACGGCAGAAAGCCTGTCCGTCGCGTACCGCGAGGCGATCGCCGAGATGGGCAGCCGGAAGCCAGCATTGCGATGACTGCCGTCGAGGTCATCGAGGCCGCGCTCGGCGAGCAGGACCTCGAGTGGCAGCGACTGAACGACTCGACCTTCGCGGTCGCGCTGCCGGGCGAGAAGCGGCTGAAGACGGCATGCATCCTCACCGTCGGCAACCACGCGCTGGAGATCGAGGCGTTCGTGATGCGCGCGCCGGACGAGAACAAGGAACGCGTCTACGCGTGGCTGCTCCAGCACAACGTGCGGATGTACGCGGTGTCCTGGTCGATCGACAGTGCCGGCGACGTCTACCTGATCGGCCGGCTGCCGCTGTCGGCCGTCACCGCGGACGAACTCGACCGGGTGCTCGGCTGCGTCCTCGAGTACGCCGACGGTTCGTTCAACACATTGCTCGAGCTGGGCTTCGGCTCGTCCATCCGGCGGGAATGGGCCTGGCGGGTGAAGAACGACCAGCCGCTGGCCAACCTGGCCGCGTTCGCCGACTTCGCCCAGCGCCCGGCCGAGGGCAGGTAGAACGGTAGACGCAAGCGGTAGACTTCTACCGTGAGCATGAACATCAAGAGCGAGCGCGTCCACGCGCTGGCTCGCGAGGCGGCCGCTGTGACGGGCAAGTCCCAGACCAGAGTCGTCGAAGAGGCATTGCGCCGCTACCTGGACGAACTCACTCGTGAACAGCGACGCAAGCGGGCCGCCGAGATCCTCACCGAGATGCAGCGGGAAATTCGCGAACAGGGTGGCCTGACCTTACGACCCGAAGATCTGTACGACCCGGTCACCGGGTTACCAGCATGATCGTCGATTCGTCAGCCTTGGTGGCGCTGCTCCTTCACGAGACCGATTCACCTAGCTACTTCACGGCGATTGCTGACGCAGCGTCGCCGAAGATGTCGGCCGCGACCTATGTCGAGGTCGCGATCGTGGCCGACAGTCGTCCGAGCCGCGCTCGTGCGAATCGACTCGATCCCCTTCTCGAGATGTTGGGAATTCGCATCGAGCCGTTCACCGCCGAACAAGCGAAGATCGCCAGGCGCGCTTATCAGGAGTTCGGAAAGGGCAGCGGTCATCCGGCGAGGCTCAACTTCGGCGACTGTCTCGCGTATGCGCTCGCCATGGAGGTGGATGAGCCGTTGCTGTTCAAGGGGGACGACTTCGGGCACACCGACGTCCGGGTGGCGCTGGTGGAGTAGGGCCGCTGGCAGGATGAAGCCGTGGCCACGCTCGTACTGCTCCGCCACGGCGAGAGCGACTGGAACAAGAAGAACCTGTTCACCGGCTGGGTGGACGTCGACCTGACTGCGGCCGGCGAGGCGGAGGCGCGCCGCGGCGGCGAGCTGCTCGTCGAGTACGGGCTGCTGCCCGAGGTCGTCCATACCTCGCTGATGCGCCGCGCGATCCGCACCGCCGAGATCACCCTGGCCAACGCCGACCGGCACTGGATCCCGGTGCGCCGCAGCTGGCGGCTCAACGAGCGGCACTACGGCGCGCTGCAGGGCAAGGACAAGGCGCAGGTACGCGAGGAGTTCGGCGACGAGCAGTTCATGCTCTGGCGCCGCTCGTACGACGTCCCGCCGCCGCCGCTGGCCGACGACGACGAGCACAGTCAGGTCGGCGACCCGCGCTATGCCGACCTGCTCGAAATCGTGCCGCGCACCGAGTGCCTCAAGGACGTCGTCGGCCGGATGCTGCCCTACTGGTACGACGCGATCGTCCCCGATCTGCGCCGGCACGAGGCAGTTCTGGTCGTCGCGCACGGCAACTCGCTGCGCGCGCTGATCAAGCATCTGGACGGGCTGTCCGACGACGAGGTCGTGGCGCTCAACGTCCCGACCGGCATCCCGCTGCGCTACGAACTGGACGCCACGACGTTGCTGCCGACCGCGCCGGGCGAGTACCTCGATCCGGACGCCGCCGCGTCGGCGATCGAAGCCGTGGCCAACCAGGGCAAGAAGTAACTACGGTGTCCTAACCGAGTGGTGCGGTCAGTCCGTTCGTCGGCGC
>JAVHVB010000243.1:0-3692 GCA_032160775.1 Pseudonocardiales bacterium
CGTTCTCGATGATGTACGCGTACTCGGAGAACTTCGTACTGCCCCTGTCGCACGACGAGGTCGTGCACGGCAAGGGCTCGCTGCTCAACAAGATCCCCGGCGACCGCTGGCAGCAGTTGGCCACGCTGCGCGCGCTCTACGCGTACATGTGGGCGCATCCGGGCAAGCAGCTGCTGTTCATGGGCCAGGAGTTCGGCCAGGGCGGCGAGTGGGCGGAGTCCCGCTCCCTCGACTGGTGGGTCCTCGAGGAGGACCCGGGACACCGCGGCGTCTCCCGCCTCGTCAGCGATCTCAACGCCGCGTACACAGCCACGTCCGCGCTGTGGTCCCGCGACACCACCGAGGACGGCTTCCACTGGATCGACGCGAACGACGCGTCCGGCAACGTGTACTCGTTCCTGCGCTTCGGTGACGACGGCTCGGTCCTGGCGTGCATTGCGAACTTCTCGTCGGTCCCGCACGAGGGGTACCAGCTGGGTCTGCCGCACGCGGGCCGGTGGGACGAGATACTGAACACCGACGCGGAGGTCTACTTCGGCTCCGGCGTCGGGAACTTCGGCGGCGTCGAGGCGACGGAGAGCTCGTGGCACGGCCAGCCGGCGTCCGCAAAGGTCCGGGTGCCGCCCCTCGGCGCCATCTGGCTGCGCTACGCGGGGTAGCGGGTTCAGCGGCCGAACTCGAGCAGCAGCAGGGCGGCGATCACGCGGAACAGGTTGCGCCAGCGGAGCAGCACGTAGCGCTCCTGATCGAAGGCGTGGAACTTGCGCAGGTAGCGGTACAGCCGTTCGACCTTGATCAACGGGTCGAGCAGGTGCGCGAGGCCGTAGCCCACCTTCCCGAGCACCCCGAGGTGCCCGCGGTTGGCGAACAGGTCGGGGAACGGCGCGAAGGCGAGCGACACGCGCTCGACGCCCAGCGTCGCGCCCCAGTCCATGACCTCGGCGATCAACCGCTCGTCGACGCCGTTCGGCGCGTTGGGCGCCCGCATCGGCAGATCGAGCGAGAGGTCCTGCTTGCCGGCCCACAGGTACCGATGGGCGCCGACGATCGATCCGTCCTTGTCGCGGGCGACGGCCATGACGGCGTCCGGCTCCGTGCCGTCGAACATCCGGCCGAGGATCATCGAGAACCCACGCGTGTCCTCGCGCTGCGCACCCTTGATCAGGCTGCGCAACTCCACCACCTGCTCCGCGCGCAGGTCTCCTTCGCGGTGCAGTTCCACGTTCACGCCGAAGTTGCGCGAGCGCTGGATCGCCTGGCGCAGGTTGCGGAAGTGCCGGCCCTGCAGGCTGAATTCGCTACGGTGCAGCACGACGTCGCGGCCGATCGCGAGGTGGCCGAACCCGTAGATCTCCCAGAGCGGACGGGCCCGCTCGCCCGCCCCGAGCACGGCGACGCGCAGCTTGCGCCGCTTCGCCTCGGCGATGAACTCGCCGATCGCTGCCGCCCAGCTCTCCGCGTTGCCGACCGGATCGCCGCTGGCGACGGCGGTGCCGACCTTGACCCGGTAGCCGACGGCCGCGTCGCCATCGGGCGAGAAGACGTAGCTCTTCTCCGGCCGCAGCGCGAACGGTGCCAGCGGATCTCGCTCGCTCACTGCGACGAGGTGACGGATTCGGCGCCGGACGGCGTCGTCGTCCCCGCCTGGGGTGAACTGCTCGTCAGCCGGCTGGGCCTGTGTCATCTAGAACAGCGCCCGGGCGAGTTGGCGGCGCGCCGCCGGCACTCGCGGGTCGTCCGGGCCGAGCAGGTCGAAGTACTCCAGCAGCCGGGTGCGCACCCGGTCGCGGTCGTCGGCAGCGCTGCGGGCGACCGTCACGAGCAGCCGGTCGAGCGCTCCTGCGACGTCGTTGGCGGCGAGCGCCAGATCGGCAGCGGCCAGTTGCGCATCGACGTCGTCGGGATCGGCGTCGGCGCGAGCGGCGGCCGCGGCGTCGACGGAGTCGATGCGCTGGAGCAGCCGCACCTGGCCGAGGGCGAGCGCGGCCTGCGCGTTGGCCGGTTCCTCGTTGAGGATCGCCTGGTAGCGCTGCGTCGCGAGGTCGTAGTCGCCGGCCTCGAGCGCGTCCTCGGCCGCGGTGAACCGGGGATCCTCGGGTTCGGCCGGCGGCTCGTCGGGCGCCTCGTCGATCGCCTGCTCCGGGCCGGCGGCGGACAGCCCCGCGTCGCGGGCGGCGGCGAGCACCGCGTCGACGAACTCACGCACCTGCGGTTCGGGCAGCGCGCCCTGGAAGCCCGGGATGAGCTGGCCGCCGATGACGGCGAAGATCGACGGGATGCTCTGCACCTGCAGCGCCTGCGTGATGCGCGGATTGGCCTCGGTGTCGATCTTGGCGAGGATCCAGCTGCCGCCGGCCTCGGTGGCGAGCCGTTCGAGGATCGGTGAGAGCTGCTTGCACGGCTGGCACCAGTCGGCCCAGAGGTCGAGGATGACCGGGACCTGGAACGAGCGGTCCAGGACCTCGCTCTGGAAGCTCGCCTCGTCGATGTCGACGACGTAGCTGCCGGGCGCCGGGGCCGGCGCCTCAGCGGCACGGGCCGCGGCCTCGGACCGGGCCTTCACGGCAGCGAGATCGACTGCGCCGGACATCGCGGCGACGGTCGCAGCACTCGGGGCGGCGCCGCCCCGTGCCGGCACAGCCGGGTTCCGTCGTGGTGTTCCAGGACGCATGGGCTCCATTTTCGCAGAGATTGACACGGACCCCGGTAACCGGTGGGGTTCCGGGATGACGGTGCGCACAGAGGCTAACGGTCCGGTGACCACGGTTATTCTCGACCGGCCCCCCGCACGCAACGCGGTGGACGGCGCGACGGCGCAGGAACTGGCGGACGCGTTCCGGGCTTTCGACGCCGACGACTCTGCTGCCGTCGCCGTCCTCTGCGGGGCGGGTGGCACCTTCTGCGCGGGCGCCGACCTCAAGCAACTGTCGAATCGGACCGACCCTGACATGGCCGCCGACGGCCCGATGGGGCCCAGTCGGATGGAGCTGTCCAAGCCGGTGATCGCCGCGATCAGCGGCTACGCGGTCGCCGGCGGCATTGAGCTCGCCGCCTGGTGTGACCTGCGGATCATGGAGGCGGACGCCGTGGTCGGCGTGTTCTGCCGGCGGTGGGGGGTCCCGCTGATCGACGGCGGCACCGCCCGGCTGCCGCACATCATCGGCCTGGGACGGGCCCTCGACCTGATCCTCACCGGCCGCGCGGTGGGCGCCGACGAGGCGCTGGCGCTCGGCTTCGCGAACCGGGTCGTGCCGAGCGGTCAGGCGCGCGCCGCCGCCGAGGAGTTGGCCGCCGAGCTCGCCGCGTTTCCGCAGGCGTGTCTGCGCGCCGACCGCGCCGGGGTCTACGCGGGGCTGGGCCGCCCGCTGCCCGACGCGCTCGCCGCCGAGTTCGAGTTCGGCGCCGCCGTGCTGGCCGAGGCCGTGGCCGGGGCAGCCAAGTTCGCGGCGGGCGAAGGCCGCCACGGCACCTTCTGACCCTTGATGATCAAGGCCGCACCGCTGCCGGACGGCGGTACGGCCTTGATCATCAGAAGGTGACGCCCAGCTCGGCGGCTCGGCTGGTCAGCCAGGCAACGACCTCGGCCACGAACCGTCCTTCGTCGTGGAGGGCTGACGGCGGGCGGTGGATCACACTCAGCCCGGCGGTCGTGAGCGCAAGGTGCCGATCGAGTGTGCGCTTCCACTCGGCCT
>JAVHVB010000244.1:0-4370 GCA_032160775.1 Pseudonocardiales bacterium
CGCTATCACGTCGCCCTTGCCGACCCCGAGTTCGACGAACGCGGCGGCAACGCCGCGCGCCCGATCGACCCACTGCGCGAACGTGATTCGCGCTCCAGGCTCGACGTAGGCCTCGACGTCGCCGTGCAGGGCGGCGGCAGATTCCAGCATCGACCGGGTGTCGGCGACATCGGAACTCAACGGTGCGCGTCTCACCTATGGCTCCTCGGTGCCGAGAAGTACTGTGCCACTGGAACAGAACCAGCCGCCGGTTCCGCTGACACAGGCGATGCGGGCGTCGGGAACCTGCCGCGACCCGCATTCGCCGCGCAGCTGGCGTGCCGCCTCGACCAGCAGAAAGAGACCCCGCTGGCCCGGGTGGCACGCCGAGAGTCCGCCGCCGTCGGTGTTGGTGGGGAGCTCACCTCCCAAGCGCAACGAACCCTTCTCGACGAACGCGCCGCCCTCCCCCTTCGGGCAGAATCCGAGATCCTCGAGGGTGAGCAGCAGCATGTAGGTGAATGCGTCATAGATCTCGGCGACGTCGACATCCGAAGGGGAGACGCCTGCCCTCGCGAAAGCCAGTGGCCCGCTGACCGAAGCGGGGCCGACGGTGAGGTCATCCCACTGGGAGGTGAGCATGTGCGAGGTGGTCTCGCCCGAGCCGAGCACCCAGACCGGTTCGCTCCTCAGGTCTTTCGCCCGTTCCGCACTGACCAGCACGGCCGCGGCACCCCCGTCACTACGAATGCAGCAGTGCAGCTTGGTGAATGGGTCCGCGATTATCGGCCCGTCGAGCACGTCGTCGACGGTGATGGGCTCCCGATAGTACGCCTCGGGGTTGTCGGCCGCGTTGAAGCGCGCGGACACCGCAACCTCGGCAAGTTGCTCGATGGTCGTACCGTAGTCGTGCATGTGGCGCCGCGCGGCCATCGCGTACTTCGAAATCAGCGTGTGGCCATAGGGCGCCTCCCACTGCAGCGGTCCCCGTGCGCCCCAGTTGATGTTGGCGCCCCGCAGCCCCTTTCGCAGATCCGAGCGCGCCGTCGAGCCATATGTCAGCAGCACCACGTCGGCGTGGCCTGCGGTGATGGCGTCGGCCGCGTGTGCGGCCATCACCTCCCACGACGCTCCGCCCACCGTCGTCGAGTCGATCCAACGGGGCCGCAGCCCGAGATACTCGCCGACGTCGGCCGGGGGCAGCGTGCCCTGACCTGTGGAAGCTAGGCCATCGACGTCCGAGGCCGTCAGTCCGGCGTCGGCCAACGCCCTCCGGCTGGCTTGGGCGATCAGCTCGTAGGGGCCCTTGTCGTCGACTCGCCCGACATCCGACAGCGCGACACCCGCGATGGCAACGGCGCCGCTCACTGAGCGCGGTCCTGAGCAAGCAGCTCGGCGAGCACGTCGGTCGGCTCGCCGAAGAGGTGCCGAAACACGTGGGCACGCTTGAGGTAAAGGTGCATATCGTTCTCGAACGTGTAACCCATACCGCCGAAGACCTGAATGCCTGCGGCTGCGCTGTCGACCGCGGCGGAGCCCGCCACCGTCGCGGCGGACAACACTTGAAGCAGTGCGTCGGCGCGTCCGTCCGCCAGCGCGATGGCTGCGAAGAACGTCTGCGCCTGCGCGGCCTCGGCGGCGATCTCCATGTCGACGCACGTGTGTTTGATCGCCTGGTGCACACCGATGGGCTTGCCGAACTGCTCACGGGTTTTGGCGTGTTCTGTCGCGGCGGCGGCCGCGGCCGCGGCCAAGCCAGTCAAATAGGCGGCGGCGAGCACTGTGGCACGCGCCCAGATCCATTCGTCCTCAGCGGGCAGCCAATGCAGGGGCTCGGCGGATTCGACTGTGGCGGATGCCATTCGAGTCCCCGGATCCGCCGCAACAACGGGCGTCAGCCGACCGAAGGAATCGATGTCGAACAACGCAGTGCCGCTGCGGGCCACCACGAGCGCGTAGGAGGCGCCCGCCGGCTCGAAGAGGTCGAAGGTGCCCTTCAGCGGTTGTGCGCGGCCATCGCCACGAAGGACCGCGAGCGCCACCATGGCGTCGCCTCCTCCTATCCGCTCCGCCAGCGCCGCGTCCCCGCAGCGCGCCGCGACCCTGGCGGCTAGCGTGCACGCCAGGAACGGGCCAGGCGCTAGGCGCTTTCCGAGTTCGATGAACAGCAGTGCCTCGTCGTCGAGGGAACGAGCCGATCCACCGGACTCCTCGTCGAGTCCGAGGTTAAGCAGACCGATTTCCGCGCATTCCCGCCACAGCGCCTCGGGCACCGGCGCTTCGGCGTGGCGATTGGCGCGGATCCGCTCGACCGGCATCCGCTCGGCGAGGAACTCTCCCGCCGCCGTCACGATCTCGAGTTGCTCAGGCCCCGGTAGCAGATCCACGGTCATCTCCTCTCATCGCGGCAGTCCCAGCACCCGTTCGCCGACGATGTTGCGCTGAATCTCCGACGTGCCGCCTCCGATGGCCTGCGAGAAGCTGTAGTAGTAGTAGCCCGCCCAGCCGTCGACGTCCCAACGCGACGAATGCCGGATGGACGCTGTACCAACGACATCCATCGCCAATTTGCCGATCTCCTTGGCTAATTCGGCGTACATCAACTTGACGATCGACCCGCGCGGGCCGGGCGTCTCCGTCTTCATGGACTCACAGATGTTGGTGTAGGTGAGCGCTCGCAGCGATGCCACCGAGGCGCGCGCTCTCGCCAGTCGACGCGCAATCTCGTCGTCCGCGATGGCAGGTCTGCGCCCGTCCGGACCGACGTGGTCACGCGCATAGTCGATGAGGTCCTCGATGATCTTGGCCAACCGCACCTGATTGGCGGTGAATGCGGTTCCGCGTTCGAAGGACAGGGTGGCCATTGCGACCGACCAGCCCTCCCCGACCTCGCCGACCACGTTGGACATCGGGATGCGGACTTCTTCGTAGAACACCTCGCAAAACTCGGAACCGCCCTCGATGGTCTCGATGGGTCTGACGTCGATACCCGGGGTGCTCATGTCACAAATCACCCAGGTGATGCCCTTGTGCTTGCTGCCGGTGTTGTCGGTGCGTACCAACAGTTCCTGGTAGTCGGCGACGGTCGCGAAGCTGGTCCAGAGCTTCTGTCCCGACACCACCAGGTGCTCTCCGTCGATGACCGCCTTGGTGCGCAGGGCCGCCAGGTCAGATCCGGCATCGGGCTCGGAAAACCCCTGACACCAGATCACCTCGCCGCGAAGGATTTTCGGCAGGTGGCAAGACTTCTGCTCGTCGGTAGCCCTGGTGATCAGCGTCGGTCCGGCGTGTGAGTTCCCCACGAAGCATGCGTCGATGCCCGGGAACCCCCGCGCCGCATACTCCTCGTACCAGATCAGCTGCTGCATCAAGGACATGCCCTGGCCGCCGTACGCCTGAGGCCAGGCGATGCCCGCCCAGCCGCCCTCCCATTGAGTGCGTTGCCAAGCCAGGTCGTACTCGCGGATGCCTGCATCGTCGCGGGGCCGCGGCTCGGTCGGCTTGTTCTCATCGAGCCAGGTCCGGACCCGGTCGCGGAACTCGAGCTGGTCAGGCGTGAAGTCGAGGTCCATGGTTCCGAAGTGTAGGTGACACTATCGTCAGAAACAATGCGTCAGTCATCGTCGCGATACCTCTTTGCGAGTTCCTCGGCACCTCGCGCCAGCAGTGCCACGTCGGCGCCGACGAGCACGAAGCTGGCACCAGCGGTCAGATAACGGCGCGCGACTGCCTCGTTGAAGGCGTTGACCCCGGCGCTCTTGCCGTGTTCCACGATGGTCGTCAGTGCAGTCTCAATGGTGCTCAAAACGTCTGGATGTTCAGGCTGGCCGAGCTTTCCCATCGATGCAGCCAGATCGGCGGGTCCGATGAAAACCGCGTCCACTCCGTCGACGTCCGCGATGTCATCGAGGTGCTGCAAGCCTGCGACCGTCTCCACCTGAACGGTTAGCGACACCGATGCATCTGCGGTGACGAGGTAGTCAGAAATGTGATTCCAGCGAGAGGCTCGGGCCAGCGCGCTGCCGACGCCGCGAATGCCCGCGGGCGGGTAGCGGGTGGCGGTGACCGCTGCCGATGCGGCAGCCGGATCGTCGATCATCGGGACGATGAGGTTTTGTGCGCCGATGTCCAGCAGCCGCTTGATGGATACGGGGTCGGCGGACGGCGGACGTACCAGCACGTCGACGTCGGGGTATCCGGCCAGCACCTGCAGTTGCTCGAGCGTGGTGCGCAGGTCGTTGGGCGCGTGTTCCTGATCCAGCAGCACCCAGTCGATTCCGGATCCCGCGCAGATCTCGGTGACGTAGCCGCTGCCCGAGGCCAGCCACATGCCGAACCGCGGCCTTCCGGCCCCGATGCGCTCCGTCCACCGGTTCGTCACGCGGGCTCCC
>JAVHVB010000245.1:0-5671 GCA_032160775.1 Pseudonocardiales bacterium
GATCGTGCGCGACGGGCTGCTGCTCGCCGCGCGGCGCTCACGTCCCGAGCGCTTCGCCGGCGGCTGGGAGTTCCCGGGGGGCAAGGTCGAGCCCGGCGAGGACGAGCCGACCGCGCTCGCCCGGGAGTGCCGCGAAGAGCTCGGCGTGGACGTGCAGGTCGGCGCGTGTCTCGGCGAGGCCGCCGACGGCGAGCTCCGGCTCGTCCTCTACGCCGCCACCATCGTCGACGGTGAACCGGAACCACTCGAGGACCACGACGAGCTGAGATGGCTGCGGCACGACCAACTCGATCTCGTTGACTGGCTGCCCATCGACGTGCAATTGCTCGACGCCGTCACGTCACACGTGCAGCGGGGAATCCGGCCCGGGTTTCCGTGACGAATTCCTGCGCCGCGAGAGCCGCGTCGCGGGGATCTCGATCAGGCGAGCGGTTCGGCGAGGGCCGACTCGGCGGCGCGCACGGCGGCGCCGGAGCGGACGAACTCGACCGCGGCCTCGATCTCGGGTGCGAGGAACCGATCCGGGCCCGGGCCCTCGACGAATTCGCGTAACGCGTCGACGACCGCTCCGGTGGCTGGGCCCGGACGTAGCGGTGGCCGCAGGTCGAGCGCCCGGGCGGCGCTGAGGAGTTCGATCGCGAGCACGCGGGTGAGCGCGTCGACGCTGCGGCGCAGCTTGCGGGCCGCGGACCAGCCCATGGAAACGTGGTCCTCCTGCATCGCGCTGGACGGGATGGAGTCGACGCTGGCCGGCACGGCGAGCCGCTTCAGTTCGGACACCAGCGCAGCCTGGGTGTACTGGGCGATCATGTGGCCCGAGTCGACGCCCGGATCGGCGGCGAGGAACGGCGGCAGGCCGCGCGAGCGCGACACGTCCAGCATCCGGTCGGTGCGCCGCTCGCTGATGCTGGCGAGGTCCGCGGCCGGGATGGCGAGGAAGTCCAGGACGTAACCGATCGGGGCGCCGTGGAAGTTTCCGTTCGACTCGACCCGACCGTCGACCGTCACGACCGGGTTGTCGATCGCCGACGCCAACTCGAAGCCGGCGACCCGGCGCGCATGGGCGAGGGTGTCCCGCGCCGCACCGGCCACCTGCGGGGCGCAGCGCATCGAGTACGCGTCCTGGACGTACACGCAGTCCGGGCCGTCGTGCGAGGCGACGATTGGCGAGCCGGCCAGCAGCGCGCGCATGTTCGCCGCGGCGACCGCCTGCCCCGGCTGCGGGCGCAGCCGCTGGAGATCTTCGGCGAACACCCGCTCGGTGCCCAGCATCGCCTCCACGCTCATCGCTGCGGTGAGGTCGGCCGTGCGGAACAGCAGCTCGAGATCGGTGCAGGCCAACAGCAGCTGGCCGAGCATGCCGTCGGTGCCGTTGATGAGCGCGAGGCCCTCCTTCTCGCGCAGGGCCACCGGCTCGACGCCCGCCCGTCGCAGCGCCTCGGCCGCTGCGACCAGCTCCCCGCCCGGCGTGCGGACCGGCCCCTCGCCGATGATCGCCAGGGCGACGTGCGCCAGCGGGGCCAGATCGCCGGAGCAGCCGAGCGAGCCGAATTCGTGCACGACCGGCGTCAACCCGTGCTCGAGCAGCGCGGCGAGCACCGACGCCGTCTCGACCCGCACCCCGGTGCGGCCGGTCGCCAAGGTGGCGAGCCGCAGCAGCATCATGGCGCGCACGACCTCGCGCTCCACCTCCGGACCGCTGCCCGCTGCGTGCGAGCGGATGAGCGAACGCTGCAACAACGCGCGCTGCTCGGCCGGGATGTGTTTGGTCGCCAGCGCGCCGAAGCCGGTCGAGATGCCGTAATGCGGCTCGACGTCGTCGGCCAGCTCTTCGACCACGGAACGGGAGGCGGCGATGGCCGCCACCGCCTGGTCGGCGAGCTCCACGCCGGCGCCGTGCCGCGCGACGGCGACGACCTCCGCCTCGGCCAGCGGCTTCGTCCCCACGGTGATCCGGTCCATGCAGCCACTATCTCAACGACCAGTACGGTCAGCAGCATGCGTGCTGTCGTGGTGACCGAACCCGGCGCCCCAGAGGTGCTGGCGGTCGAGGAGGTCCCCGATCCGGAGCCCCGTCCGGGCGAGGTCGTTGTCGACGTGGCGGCGACCGCGGTCAACCGGGCCGATCTGCTCCAGCGACAGGGCAACTACCCGCCGCCGCCCGGGGCCCCGGCCTACCTCGGCCTGGAGTGCTCCGGAACCATCTCCGAACTCGGCGACGCCGTCGCCGGCTGGAGTGTCGGCGACACGGTGTGCGCACTGCTGTCCGGCGGCGGGTACGCCGAGCGGGTGGCCGTCCCGGTCGGCCAGCTGCTGCCGGTTCCTGTCGGCGTCTCGCTCATCGACTCGGCGGCCCTACCTGAGGCGACGTGCACCGTGTGGTCGATGGTCTTCGGCGGCTGGGCCGGACGGTTGCAAACCGGCGAGCGACTGCTCGTCCACGGCGGGACCAGCGGCATCGGAACGATCGCCATCCAGCTGGCCAAGGCCCGCGGTGCAGCGGTGTTCACCACGGCCGGGACGCCGCGCAAGGTGCAGGCGTGCCACGAGCTCGGCGCCGGGGTGGCCATCAACTACCACGACGAATTGTTCGACGAGCGGATCGGCGCTGAGACGAACGGGCAGGGCGTCGACGTCATCCTCGACAACATGGGCGCGACGTACCTGGAGCGCAACATCGACTCGCTCGCGGTCGGCGGCCGGCTGATCGTGCTCGGCCTGCAGGGCGGGGTGAAGGGCGACCTGAACCTCGGCCTGCTCCTCACCAAGCGGGCCACGGTGCACGCGGCGGGCCTGCGTGCCCGGTCACTGGCCGACAAGGCGACGGTGGTCGCGGAGACACACGCACACGTCTGGCCGTTGATCGAGTCGGGCGCCGTGCACCCCGTCATCGACCGGGTCCTCACGCTGGACGACGCGGCAGAGGCGCACCGGCTCGTCGAGTCGAGCGAGCACATCGGCAAGGTGCTGCTGCGCGTCAGCTAGTGAAGTGGAGACTGGAAGCGTGACCGAACAGAACCAGGACGGCGAACCGGACAACACGTTGCCGGTCGAAGTGGCCGAAGTGGCCGACGCGACAGACCCGGACGACGCCGCCTCCATCGCTGCGCAGGTCGAACAGCCGGCGAAGGTGATGCGGATCGGAACGATGATCAAGCAGCTGCTCGAGGAAGTGCGGGCGGCGCCGCTCGACGAGGCCGGGCGGGCCCGGCTGCGCGAGATCCACGAGTCCTCGATCCGCGAACTCGAGGCCGGCCTCGCACCGGAGCTGCGCGACGAACTGGACCGGCTCACGCTGCCGTTCGGTGGTGAGATCCCGTCCGAGGCCGAGCTGCGGATCGCCCAGGCGCAGCTCGTCGGCTGGCTGGAGGGGCTTTTCCACGGCATCCAGACGGCCCTGTTCGCCCAGCAGATGGCGGCCCGCGCCCAGCTCGAGGAGCTGCGGCACAAGGCGCTGCCCCCCGGTGCGAGCGGCCAGCAGGTCATCGTCGGGCCGGGCGGGCAGATGATCATCCCGTCCGGTGCGCGGATGACGCCGCACGACGACGAGGACGGCCCCCGCGCCACCGGCACCGGCCAGTACCTCTAGGGGCAGATCTGCCCGGGAGGGAGTTCCGGATACGTCCAGCTCGCTTCTACGATTTCTCCTCGGCGAAAGGAGGCGGCAATGGGTGACTTTCTCCTGCGGTCGAACGACATGATCCAGATCACCTGCGCGCCCGCGGTCGTGCCGAACCTGGCGGCGCCGGTGCCGTTGATCGGCACCGGAACGACCGTCATGATCGGTGGCCAGCCCGCCTGCTTGTTCGGCGACGAGCTGCCCCCGTCGATCGCCGTTCCGCTGCAGTACATCCAGGGCCCGTACGCCACCCCACCCGGCATGGGGACCCTCAAGATCCTGTTGCTGCCGAACAACATGACGAAGAAGACCGTTCAGGGCAAGCCGATGCTGCTCAAGGGCGGGTCGTTCACCGCGACGTTCACCGTCACGGTGCCGGCCATGATGCCGGCCCCGCCCGGTCCGCCGGTGCCCGATCCGCTGATGATGAAGACCTTCCAGTGCCAGTTCATCACCACCAACATCAACGTCCAGGCCAGCTGAATCAGCCGGGGTGAACTTCGTCCGCGACTTCGTCGCGACCCGGCCGGCCGACGACCGTGCCGTCGTCACCCTCGCCGCCGACGGACGCCGTGACGAGTGGACCTTCGGCCGGCTGATCGAGGCAGCCGGCTCGCTGGCCGCGGTGTTCGCCGAGCACGACCTCGGCCGCGGCGACGTCGTGCTGACGCTCGTGGGCAACCGGATCGAGTACCTGCTGTCGATCCTGGCCGGGGTGTGGATCGGGTCGCCGCTGCTGCCGTGCAGCGAACAGCTGCGGCCGAAGGACATCGCGCTGCGCCTCGCGCGGGCGCGCCCGGCCCTGATCGTGTGCGACGAACGGAACCGGCGCGCGCTCGATGCGGCCGAGCCGGCTGCCGCGGTGCTGACGGTGTCCGACGACTCCTTGCTCGCGCGGCGCGAGCCGCCGCCGTTCGCCGAACTCGCCGACGAGGACCCGGCCGTCGTCCTGTTCACCTCGGGTACGACCGGGCAGCCGAAACTGGTGACGCACGCCCACCGCTGGTTGTCCGGCCAGCTCCTGCAGGCCGAGCACTGGGTCGGCGCGCTACCCGGCGAGCTGATGTGGTCGACCGCCGCGCCGGGCTGGTCGAAGGCAACCCGCAACTCCTTCCTCGCGCCGTGGCTGTGCGGTGCGTCGGCGCTGCTGCAGGACGCGCGGTTCGACGCGGCGCAGCGGCTGGCGACCATCCGGGCCGAGCGGGTGAACGTCCTCTGCATGGCGCCCACCGAGTACCGGCTGATCGCCGCAGCCGGGCCGATCGGGCCGTTGCCGTCCCTGCGGCGCGCGATCACCGCGGGCGAACCGCTCGGCGCCCCCGCCTACCTCACCTGGCGGGAACAGACCGGGTTGGCCATCTCGGACGGCTACGGGCAGACCGAGACCGGCCAGATCACCGGCGTGCGGCCCGGCGAGGAGGCGCCGCCCGGTTCGATGGGTCGGCCGCTGCCCGGTATCCGCACCGCGATCGTCGAGGGCGAGTTGGTGATCGACCCCGCCACCGTGCCGACGTTCTTTCTCGGCTACGACAACCAAGACGTACCTGAAGGTATGTGGCACACCGGCGACCACGTCCGGCAGGACGACCACGGCTGGCTGTATTTCGAGGCCCGCGCGGACGACGTGATCATCAGCGCCGGGTACCGGATCGGCCCGGCCGAGGTGGAGTCGACGCTGCTCGGCCATCCCGCGGTACGCGAGTGCGCGGTGTTCGGCGTGCCGGACGAAGCCCGCGGGCAGCTGGTCGCCGCCGCGGTCGTACTCCGCGACGGCTACCTGCCGGACGACGACCTCGTCGCGCAACTGAAGGATCACGTTCGCAGCGAGACCGCGCCGTACAAGTACCCGCGACGGATCTGGTTCGTCGACGAGCTGCCGAAGACGACCAGCGGCAAGATCTCCCGCGCCGCCCTCCGCCCGCCCGAATGACGGCGCACCTCGGGTCAACGCCTATTTCGTGCAGGAAACGATGGCGAAGCCGGACGACACCTACCCGGCGGCCAGGAGTGACTCGATCAGCTCGGCAACCGCGTCCTCGTCGTTGGTGCCGA
>JAVHVB010000246.1:0-7646 GCA_032160775.1 Pseudonocardiales bacterium
ACGCCGACCGCTGCTTCGTCGTGGACGCCGCCGGCAACCCGGTGCCGCCGAGCGCCGTCACCGCGCTGGTGGCCACCCGCGAACTCGCCAAGTCGCCCGGCAGCGCGGTCATCCACAACCTGATCACCTCGCACGCCGTGCCCGAGATCGTTGCCGAGCACGGCGGCCGGCCGGTACGCACGCGAGTGGGGCACTCGTTCATCAAGGCCGAGATGGCCCGTGAGGACGCCGTGTTCGGCGGCGAGCACTCCGCCCACTACTACTTCCGCGACTTCTGGTTCGCCGACACCGGCATGCTCGCCGCCATGCACGTGCTCGCCGCGCTCGGGGAGCAGGACCGCACGCTGGCCGAGCTGACCGCCGAGTTCTCCCGCTACGTCGCATCCGGCGAGATCAACTCGACGGTCGACGACCAGGCGGCCCGTCTCGGCGCGATCCGCGACAGGTTCGCCGGCCGGGCCGGCAGCGTCGACGAGCTGGACGGACTCACCGTCGAACTGCCGGACGGCACCTGGTTCAACGTGCGCGCCTCCAACACCGAACCGCTGCTCCGGCTGAACGTCGAGGGCCCGACCGACGAGGCGATGGCTGCGGTGCGCGACGAGGCGCTCGCCGTCATCCGCGACTGACACGAGCTGAGGAGTCAGCACCGATGCCGATCGACGAGGACCTGCTCGAGATGCTGGCGTGTCCGAGTGACGACCACGCACCGTTGCGGCTCGAGGTGCAGAACCGCACCGAGACGCTGGTCTGCACCGTGTGCCTGTCCCGGTTCCCGATCCAGGACGGCATCCCGGTACTGCTGCTGGACGAGGCGACGCCGGGCCCCAATGGTCTCGGCAAGCCGGCGACTTCTGCCTGACCTGCCATGTCCTTCGACGAAGCATTGCTCGACGACGCCGCTCGGCTCGAGCAGCGCGACGAGCACCAGTTGCTGTGGGGGCTGGCGACGGCCGGCGCGCAGGTGCGCCGCGCGATCGACACGGTCGGCGACTTCGGCATCGAGCAACTGCGCGGCACTGAGATGCCCAGGGCGATGCTCGTGGCCACCGACTCGGCGCCGTCCGCAGCCTCCCGGTTGATCACCCGGCTCAGTTGCACGCGCACGCCCGCACTGACCTGGCACGGTGTCGAGCTGCCGCGGTGGGCCGGCCCGGCCGACGCGCTGCTGATCGGCTCGGTCGACGGCCGGCATCCGCGGCTGGCCGAGCTCACCGCCGAGGGTGCGCGGCGTGGACTGGCAATGGCCGTGGTCGCGCCGCCCGGCTCGCAGGTCGCCGCGGCCGCTGGCCGCGCTCCGCTGCACGAGCTGCCGCGCGATCTGCATCCGCGCGCGGCCCGCTGGTCCATCTTGGCTCCGCTGCTGCAGGCACTCGACGTGCTGGGCATCAACCCGATCCCGTCCGGGCTGCTCATCGAGGTCGCCGACGCCCTCGACGAGAAGGCCGAGGCGTGCCGGCCGGACGGCGATGCGTTCGTCAACCCGGCGAAGGCGCTCGCCATCGAGTTCGCCGCGTCGATCCCGCTGATCGTCGGCGCCGGTGCGCTCGCGGGGGTGGCAGCGCGGGCGATCTCCGACGCGCTTCAGCAGTTCGCCGGGATCACGTCGGTCTCGGTGTCGCTGCCAGACGGTGTCGGCCGGGCCGGGTCGCTGTTGCGCGGCGCCGGGCCGAAGCCGGTCGACGACTTCTTCCGCGACCGGCTAGCCGACGAGAGCGGCTCGGCCCGGCCGCGGCTGCTCGTCGTCGGCGACGACGGCACGGCCGACGACACGATGCTCGGTGACCGGTCCGACGCGCAGATCCAGCTGGACGAGACGGCCGCGCGGCGTGCGGCGCGGGCGCTGCACGACCTCGCCGCGAACCTCGGGCTGCGCTCGTCCTCGGTCGACGTGCCGAACGGCGACCCGCTCGCCCGCTTCGCGGCGGCCGCCGCCTTCGGCGAGTTCACCGCCGCGTATCTCGCGCTCGGCCTCGGCCTGGATCCCGGCTCGGCCGGGCCGGCCGAGCGGGCGCACTGAGGAGCGGGTTGTGAGCGATGCTTGCGAGCGAACCATGGGCATAGTGCTTCGCCGGGCGCACGTTCTCCAGCGCCCGTGAGCGCCTCGGGAGGCACGAAGGCGATCGTCGCCGCGCTCGGCGCAAACCTCGGCATCGCGGTCATCAAGTTCGTCGCGTTCGCGATCACCGGGTCGGCGTCGATGCTCGCCGAAGGCGTGCACTCGGTCGTCGACTCAGGCAACCAGGGCCTGCTGCTGCGCGGCGGGCGGTCCGCACGGCGCGCCGCGACCCCGGCCCATCCGTTCGGCTACGGGCGGGATCGCTACGTATACGGCTTCCTCGTGGCACTGATGCTGTTCTCCGCGGGCGGGCTGTTCGCGCTCTACGAGGGCGTCGAGAAGATCCGTCATCCGCACCATCTCGTCTCGCCGATCGTCGCGGTCGTCGTGCTCGTCGTCGCGATCGGCCTGGAGTCGTTTTCGCTGCGCACTGCGGTGCGCGAGTCGGCCCTTCTCAAGGGCGACCTGACGTGGTTCGGGTTCATCCGGCACGCGAAGAACCCGGAGCTGCCGGTCGTCCTGCTCGAGGACGTCGCCGCGCTGATCGGGCTGGTGTTCGCGCTCGCCGGTGTGGGGCTGTCCTCGCTGACCGACGAGCCGGTGTGGGACGGCATCGGCACCTGCGCGATCGGCGTGCTGCTCGTCAGCGTGGCTGTCGTGCTCGTCATCGAGACCAAGAGCCTGCTGCTCGGCGAGGCCGCGGCGCCGGCCGATCTCGGGCTCATCGAAGCCGGGCTCGTCGGCCCCGGCGTCGACCGGATCATCCACCTGCGCACGATGCACCTCGGGCCGGACGAACTGCTGGTCGGCGCCAAGCTGGCCATGCCGGCCGGCGCCACGCTCGCCGAGATCGCCACCGCGATCGACGCTGCCGAACGCCGGGTCCGGGACGCGGTGCCGGCCGCGCGGGTGATCTACCTCGAGCCCGATCTCGACCGCGGCGCCCCCGTCGAATGACCGGCGTCGTGGCCTTGGACGGTGTCGTCCGGCATTACGAGTGGGGATCGCGAACGGCGATCCCCTCGTTGCTCGGCGTCGACGCGGACGGACAACCGTGGGCGGAGTTGTGGTTCGGGGCGCACCAGCACGACCCCTCGCCTGTCCCGGATCGCGGGACGACCCTGGACGCGCTCCTCGCCAGTGACCCGCAGCGGCACCTGGGCTCCACGTCGGCTGCGCGGTTCGACGGACGGTTGCCCTACCTGATGAAGGTGCTCGCCGCCGACCGGGCGCTGTCCATCCAGGTGCACCCGACGCTCGAACAGGCCCGGGACGGCTTCGCGCGCGAGGAGGCGCAGGGCATCCCGCAGGACGCGCCGCACCGCAACTACAAGGACGCGAACCACAAGCCCGAGTTGCTCTGCGCGCTCACCCCGTTCGACGCGCTGTGCGGCTTCCGGCCGGTGCCGGACACGATCGACCTGCTGGCCGAGCTCGCGCTGCCCGATCTCGGATTCCTCGCCGATCGACTCCGCGGCGACGATCCGCTGCGCGCGGCGTTCACCGCGGTGCTCGAGCACCCGGACATCGAGCCGGTCGTCGCGGCGCTCACCGCGCGGGTCGCCGGAGCAGCGGACGGTCCGTTGTATGCGACGCGGCTGGGGGCGCAGGATGCGCCCGGCGATGTCGGCGTCGTGCTGACGCTGCTGCTCAACTACGTGCGGCTCGCTCCTGGCGAGGCGATCTATCTCGGCGCGGGCAAGGTGCACGCCTACCTCCGCGGCACCGGCGTGGAGATCATGGCCAGCAGCGACAACGTGCTGCGCTGCGGGCTCACCCCGAAGCACATCGACGTCCCCGAGTTGCTGCGGATCACCGACTTCACTTCGCTCGCCGACCCGCTCTGGCCCGCAGTGGGCGGCCGGTTCGAGATGCCGGTGCACGACTTCGCGCTGACCCGGATCGAGGTGGACGGGTCGACCGGCCTGCACGACGACGGTCCGTGCATCGTGCTGTGCACGTCGGGCTCGGTCTCGGTGGGCGACGTGCCGGTGCGGCCCGGGCACGCGGCGTTCGTCCCGGCGGGCGAGGCGATCACCATCACCGGCGCCGGCGAGGTCTTCGTGGCGAGCACCGGCCGCTGACTCCCCGCGCGTGGGCTACCTGGGCGCGTGTGGGCCGCCGCAGGCGCCCACTCGCGCCGTAACAGCCCACTCGCGGGTCAGGGAGCGGACGGGTCGGTGATCTCCGAGGCGAACAGGATCGTGCCGGTGTGCGTGTCCCGCACCAGGAACAGGAACGGGTGGTCGAGGTTGACGGCCGGACCCACGCTCACCGAGGTCGGGCTCAGCGCGACCCCGGTGACGGCCGCCGCGGTCGTGCCGAGTTCGCCCACCTGCAGGTAGTCGCGCTGGATCACCGAAGTCACGTAGGTCGGTGTGCTGCTGAGCCCGGACAGATCGGCGCTGCCGGTGAACGCCTGTCGCATGCCCAGCGCCTGCAGCACCGCGTTCAGCTGGATCGTCGAGGCGGTGGTGAATCGCGGCATCGAGACCGACAGCCCCGGCTGCAGGCCGGCGGCGATTGTGGCGATCCGATCCGGCGCCAGGGTCCGCACGAAGTCGGTCAGCGAGCCGTGTGTCGGCATGACCGCGAGCGCCGCGAACCGGCCGCCCGTGTACGGCAGTTCGACAGCCTGGTAGTCGCCGGTTACCGCAGCCGTGAGGCCCGGCCCGCCGGACATGAACTTGACTGACACAGGCGTCCCGGCAGCGGTGGTGAACTGGCCGGGCTCGGTCTCCGCCTTGTCGAACTGCGTCTGCCAGTCCGCGTGGAAGTAAACGGCGTTCGCGAGCACGAGCACGGTCGAGGGGTCGAGGCTGTCGAACAGTTTGGTGATCTTGCCGTGCGTCTTCTCGCTCGTCCAGGCATTCAGCGCGTCGAGCGCTCCGCGCATGTCGTGGGCGTAGTCGACTTGCCAAACGCCGGACTGGAAGTATCCGGCCAGCGCGGCGAGGAACTGCTTCTTGACGTCGAATCCGCGTTGCTGCCACAGGCTGTTGGCCGAGTCGAGTTCGATGCCGTCCTTCGTGGCGGCAGCAGCGAGGTCGGCTGTCAGCGCGGCAAGGCCGGCGTTCTGCTCCTCGGTCGACATGCCGTCGGCCTGGAGCGCTGTAGAGATCTCGTCGGCGGTCGGGCCGCGCGCACCGTTCTGCAACATGCCGAGTGCGAGGTACAGGCTGGCCGGCGAGACCGTCGCGTTCGAGCCGTCGCCCACCCGGTTCAGCAGCGCCAGGGTCAGCCGCTGTTCGGCGGCGACCACCGCGTCGACGGCCGACGGGTCGGCGGCGGTGATCGGTTCGGTGTCGGCGACGAGCTGCACCGATCCGTCCGGCCCGGCGATCGTGCGTATCGAACCGTCCGGCGGCGCGGCGGACGGACGGGGTGCCGTACTGCCGCCTCCGAGCGCGAGCGCCGCGGCGATCGCCCCGGCGAGCACGACGGCAGCGCCGGTGCTCCACCTCGCGCGGCGCAACACGGTCGAGCGGCGCACCGTGTCCGGCGCGCGCCAGCCGCTGGTCACCGGCGTACGCCGGCTGAGCACGCGCACCGGATCGCCGGCCTCGGTCGCCCGATCCTCGTCCGGGTCCGCCACCGGGACACCCCCTCATCTGCCGTCGCTCGCACGCCTTCGAGACCGCTCGCGCGCCCACACGCGCCTACAACGTGCCTACAGAGCGCCTACAAGCGCCTACAGACGCCCACAGAGACAGACGGGCCGGGCGCCCCGATTCGTTGCAGGACAAATCTGACACGATCGTGGTAGATTTTGCGGTGATGAACTCGTTGACCATGCAGCAGGCCGCGGACGCGACCGGCTGGTCGCAGCGCATGCTGCGCTATCTCGAGCAGGCCGGCCTCGTCGGCGCCCTGCGCACGCCGGGTGGTCACCGGCACTACGGGCCGCGCCAGATCGAGCGCCTGCAAAAGCTGCGGGAACTCATCGACGCCCACGATCTGGGGATCACCGAGATCGCGTTCGAACTGCGGATGCGCACCGATCCCTCGCTCGCCCGGGCCGTCGACGAGTGGTTCGGCCCGGTCCATCGCTTTGCAGCACCACCCGAGGTCGGCATCTTCCGCCGGCTGGCATCCGACGAGCAGTCATATCCAGAAGGAGCAGCAGTGAGCGTCATTTTGACCCCCGACTCGGCCGGCAGCGTGCACGACTTCAAGGTCGCCGACCTGTCGCTGGCCGATTTCGGCCGCAAGGAGATCAGCCTTGCCGAGCACGAGATGCCCGGTCTCATGGCGCTGCGCCGCGAGTTCGGCCCGAGCCAGCCGCTGAAGGGCAAGAAGGTCGCCGGCTCGCTGCACATGACAGTGCAGACCGCCGTCCTCATCGAGACACTGACCGCCCTCGGCGCCGACGTGCGCTGGGTGAGCTGCAACATCTTCTCCACGCAGGACCACGCGGCCGCCGCGGCCGTCGTCGGTCCGAACGGCACCGCCGACAACCCCCAGGGCGTGTCCGTCTACGCATGGAAGGGTGAGACGCTCGAGGAGTACTGGTGGTGCACCGAGCAGATGCTCACCTGGCCGGATGGTTCCGGCCCGGACTCGATCGTCGACGACGGCGGTGACGCCACCCTGCTGATCCACATGGGCACCGAGTACGAGGCCGCGGGTGTCGTCCCGCAGGCCGATGAGAACGACTCGGAGGAGTACACGATCATCCTCGAGACGCTGCGCCGCTCGGTCGCCGAGCACCCCGGCAAGTACACCCGGATGGGCGCCAACATCATCGGCGTCACCGAGGAGACCACGACCGGCGTGCACCGGCTGTACGAGTTCGAGCGGGCCGGCACTCTGCTGTTCCCGGCGATCAACGTGAACGACTCGGTCACCAAGAGCAAGTTCGACAACAAGTACGGCTGCCGCCACTCGCTGATCGACGGCATCAACCGCGGCACCGACGTGATGATCGCCGGCAAGCTCGCGGTGGTCTTCGGCTACGGCGACGTGGGCAAGGGCTGCGTCGAGTCGCTGCGCGGCCAGGGCGCCCGCGTCGTCGTCACCGAGGTCGACCCGATCTGCGCGCTGCAGGCGGCGATGGACGGCCTCGAGGTCGTCACCCTCGAGGACGTCGTCGGCAAGGCCGACATCTTCGTCACCGCGACCGGCAACAAGGACATCATCATGGCCGACCACATGGCCGCGATGAAGCACCAGGCGATCGTGGGCAACATCGGTCACTTCGACAACGAGATCGACATGGCCGGGCTGGCGAAGGTTCCGGGCATCCGCAAGATCGAGGTCAAGCCGCAGGTGCACGAGTGGGTGTTCGCCGACGGGCACTCGATCATCGTGCTGAGCGAGGGCCGCCTGCTGAACCTGGGCAACGCCACGGGTCACCCGTCGTTCGTGATGAGCTCTTCGTTCGCCAACCAGACGATCGCGCAGATCGAGATGTTCAAGAACCCGGACGCGTACCTCGTGGACGGCAAGCCGACCGTGACCACGCTGCCGAAGCACCTCGACGAGAAGGTGGCCCGGCTGCACCTGGACGCAGTGGGCGCCAAGCTCACCACGCTCAGCAAGGAGCAGGCCGAGTACATCGGTGTCGACGTGGCCGGCCCGTACAAGC
>JAVHVB010000247.1:0-8140 GCA_032160775.1 Pseudonocardiales bacterium
AGTGCCTCGGCAACTCGCAGTGCGAGAACGCCTTCGACGACGCGTTCGGCTTCGGGTTCAGCTACTGGGCCAGCTTCATCCTCGTCATCGCCGCTGCGATCATCGCCCTGATGCGTGCGCAGCAGACTGGTACGGCGCTGCCCGGCCCCTTGGGCAACATCCCGGCTCTCGGTTCGAAGAACAAGACGACCGGCGTCTACGGGCCGCCGCAGAGCTATTCGGGCGGGCACCAGCAGGGCTACCAGCAGCAACCGCCGCAGCAGCAGCAACCGCCGCAGGGCTACCAGCAGCCGCCGCAGGGCTACCAGCCGCAGCCGCCACCCGGCGGCTATCAGCCGCCGCAGGGCTATCAGCCGCCGCCGGCGCAGCCCGGATACCAGCCGCCGCCGGCGCAGCCCGGATACCAGCCGCAGCAGGCACCGCCGCCGGAGCAGGGCTACCAACCGCCGCCGCCGGCCGGTGAACCACCTCCGCAGCAGGGTTATCCGCAGGGCTGAGTACCGGCGCGTCTGCCGCCGAACCGCAGACTGGTTTGCCAGCCTGGACGGGTGCCTCCCGTCCGCGCTGCCCGCAATCGCTCCGGTGCGCGACGCAGCGTCGTGCCGGACGCCGCCCGCGGCTCGCTCTGGCTTGCCGCCGCGTGGACCGGCATCGGGGCTGCGGTCGTCGCGGCGATCACGGCGATCGCAGTCGTCGCGGTGTGCTGGCTGCCGGCCGCCGGCGGATCGGGCAGCGCCGGCTCGGCGATCCGGGCCGGCGTACTCACCTTCCTGGCCGCGCTGCACGGCGGCATCACCGTCGACGGGCTGCCGGCCGAGTTCGTCCCGCTCGGCATGACGCTGGCGGTGGCGGCGCTCGCCTGGCGGGCCGGCTCGGCGCTGGCTGCCGCGGCCGAACAGCTCGACGAGCGCCGCCCGATCCACCTTCTCCGCGCAGCCGGAGTGCAAACAGTCGCATTCGCTGCGTGCTGCGGTGTTGCCGCACACTTCGCGACGCTCGGTACCAGCCAGGTCTCGCCGCTCGCCGCCACGCTGGCCGGGCTGCTGCTGTTCGCGGCGTTCAGCGGCTCCTCCTTCGTTCGGTCGTCCGCGTTGCGCGCCCGGTGCGCGGGCGTCGTCCCCGACTGGATCGGCCGGGCCGTGCGCGCCGCGGCTGCGGCCGGCGCCGTCTACTTCGCCGCGGGTGCGCTGCTGACCGCAGCCACCCTGGTGGTGCACCACGACCGCGTCGAGACGCTGTCGCACCAGGTCGGCGGCGGCTGGGCGGGAGTGCCGATCCTGCTGCTCGGCGTGCTCGCCGCGCCGAACGCCGCCATCGCCGGTGCGGCCTATCTCGCCGGCCCCGGCTTCGCGCTGGGCAGCGGCAGCGCGGTGTCGCTCGGCTCCACGGTGCACGGCACGCTGCCCGCGTTCCCGGTGCTGGGCGCCGTGCCGTCCGGGCCCGCGACGATTCCGGTGTTGGTGCTCGCCGGGTTGACCCCGCTCGCCGCCGGAGCCTGTGTCGCTCGGGTCGCCGGCGCCGGCACCGAGTCGTCGTGGCGCTCGGTGCTGCGCACGGCCGGTCTCGCGGCGGCGTTCGTCGCGGTCGGCGGCCTGGTCCTCGCGTGGCAGGGCGGCGGCGCGATCGGCAGCGGGCGGCTGAGCGCGTTCGGCGCCTCGCCGTGGCAGTTCGCGCTCGCGAGCAGCGGCGCGGTGGCCGCGGCCGCGCTGGCCACCGTCGGCGTGCTGGCCGCGGTCGCCTGGCTGCGTGCCCGTCGCACACAGGACGGCCTCGACCGGCCGGCGCTCGCGGCTGTCCCGGCCGCTGTAGCTGCGGCCGACACCGAGGAGGACGCCGAGGCGGACATCCTCGCCGGATAGGCCGGATAGGGTGAGCGCGTGCCTCGCCTCGTCGTCCTGGCCTCGGGCAGCGGCACGACGCTGCAGGCCATCCTGGACGACCCAGAGCTCGGCCGGCAGGTCGTCGCAGCGGGCACCGACGTCCCGGACTGCCCGGCGATGGACCGCGCGGACGCAGCCGAAGTGCCGACCTTCGCGGTTGCCCTGGCCGACTTCGCCGACCGCGCCGCGTGGAACGCCGAACTCGCCGCGACGATCGCGAAGTACGAGCCGGACCTCGTCGTCCTGGCCGGGTTCATGCGGGTGCTCGCACCCGAGGTCGTGACCCGGTTCCGCATCGTGAACACCCATCCGGCACTGCTGCCCGACTTTCCCGGGGCGCACGCCGTCCGCGACGCGCTCGCCGCCGGCGTCACCACCACCGGTGTGACCGTCCATTGGGTGGACGAGGGCGTCGACACCGGTCCGGTGATCGCGCAGCACCGCGTGCCGGTCGAGCCGGACGACGACGAGACGACGCTGCGGGCCCGGATCCAGGCTGCGGAGAAGCCGTTCTACCTGCACACGTTGCACCAACTCTGCCAGGAGCTGCAGTGACAAAGATTGAAGTGCGGCGGGCGCTGGTCAGCGTCTACGACAAGACGGGCCTGGAGGAACTGGTCCGCGGACTCGCCGAGGCCGGTGTCGAGATCGTCTCGACCGGCTCCACCGCCGCCCGCATCCGCGATCTCGGGATCGCGGTCACCCCGGTCGAGGAGGTCACCGGTTTCCCGGAGATCCTCGGCGGCCGGGTGAAGACGCTGCACCCGCACGTGCACGCCGGCCTGCTCGCCGACCAGACCGACCCAGAGCACGTCGACACGATCGCCCGACTCGGGATCCGTCCGTTCCAGCTGCTCGTGGTCAACCTGTATCCGTTCGCCGCGACGGTCGCGAGCGGCGCCGAGCAGCCCGAGGTCATCGAGCAGATCGACATCGGCGGGCCGGCCATGGTGCGCGCGAGCGCCAAGAACCACGGGTCGATCGCCGTCGTCACCGACCCCAGCGGCTACCCCGACGTGCTCGCCGCCGTGCGTTCCGGCGGGTTCGACCTCGCCGCCCGGCAGCGGCTCGCGGCGACCGCGTTCCGGCACACCGCCACCTACGACATCGGTGTCGCGTCCTGGCTGGGCAACGTGGTCGCCCCGGACGACGAGTCGAGCGGGTTCCCGGGATGGGTCGGCGCGAGCTGGGAACGCGCCGCGGTGCTGCGCTATGGCGAGAACCCGCACCAGCGCGCGGCGCTCTACGTGAACCCGGACGTGCCCGTCGGCGTCGCCCACGCCGAGCAGCTGCAGGGCAAGGAGATGAGTTACAACAACTACGTCGACGCCGACGCCGCGTGGCGGGCCGCGTACGACTTCGCCGACCCGTGCGTCGCGATCATCAAGCACGCCAACCCGTGCGGCATCGCCGTCGGCGCCGACGTGGCCGAGGCACACCGCAAGGCACACGCGTGCGACCCGACGAGCGCCTTCGGCGGGGTTATCGCGACCAACCGGCCGGTCACCGCCGAGATGGCCGAGTTCGTCGCGACGATCTTCACCGAGGTGCTCGTCGCGCCGGCTTTCGACGACGGCGCGCTCGCGGTGCTCGCGGCCCGGAAGAACCTTCGGTTGCTCGTGGCCGCGGCCCGGCCGGACGGGCCCGCCGCCGAGATCCGGCCCGTCTCCGGCGGCCTGCTGATGCAGTCCGCCGACCGGATCGACGCGCCCGGCGACGACCCGGCGGCCTGGACGCTGCAGGCCGGCGAGGCGGCGAACGCGGAAACGCTTGCCGACCTCGTCTTCGGCTGGCGCGCAGTACGCGCGGTGAAGTCGAACGCGGTCCTGCTCGCCGCCGACGGCGCCACCGTCGGGGTGGGGATGGGGCAGGTCAACCGGGTCGACTCCTGCCGGCTCGCGGTCGCCCGCGCAGGCGATCGGGCAGCGGGCTCGGTCGCGGCCTCCGACGCGTTCTTCCCCTTCGCCGACGGTCCAGGAGTGCTCATCGAGGCCGGCGTCCGTGCCATCGTGGAACCAGGCGGGTCGATCCGTGACGATGAGACCATCGCCGCGGCCAAGGAGGCGAACGTGACGCTGTACTTCACCGGCACCCGGCACTTCGCGCACTGATGGGCGACGGCGACTGGGACGACAGCACCGGTGGGGCAGCGGATCAACAGCCTGCCGCCGAGTGGTACCCGGATGCCGGATCGGGTGCGTCGTCGGACCCCAGCGCCCAGTCGGGCTCATTCACCGACACGAGCGGTGACACCGAGTGGCAATCGCGTTCCGGTGCCACCGTCGGCGTCGTCCTCAACGACCCGACGGTCGTCCACGAACGTGCGCTCGACCATTCCGGTCTCCAGGCGGGCGACGAGGTCTGGGAGCGCCGGCACTTCGAGCGTTGCCGCTTCACCGGCGCGATGCTCGCCGAGTTGCAGACGCGCAGTTGCAGCTTCGTCGAGTGCGACTTCAGCTCAGCGGACCTGTCCCGTTCGTCGCACCGGTTCACCGCATTCGTGTCCTGCCAGTTCCGCGGCGCGAACCTGACCAGTGCGTCGTTCGAGGACTGCAAGCTGGCCGGTTCCGCCTTCGATTCCGCGGCCCTGGGCGGCATCGTGATCCGCAACGCCGACATGACCTCGGTGATGCTCGCCGATGCGGAGCTGTCCGGCGTCGACCTGAGCGACGTCCGGCTCTACGGCTCGGACCTCAGCCGCTCCGACCTGAGCAACGCGAGGCTCGTCGGCGCGGACCTGCGTGACGTCACGCTGGAACACACGAACTTCGAGGACGCCGACCTGCAGGGTGCGCTGATCGACGGCTTCGATCCGCGCCGCGCCAACCTCACAGGAGCGCGCATCGACGCGGATCAGGCGATCGTGCTGGCGCAGGCGTTCGGCGTCATCATCGGGTGACCGGCTGCTGCCTGGCAGGATGAGCCCATCATGAGCGCCACCATCCTCGACGGGAAATCGACCCTCGCCACCATCAAGTCCGAACTCGCCGACCGGGTGGCCGCGCTGGCCGAGCGGGGATCGCGTCCCGGGCTCGGCACGGTGCTGGTCGGTGACGACCCGGCGAGCGTCTGGTACGTCAACGCCAAGCACAAGGACTGCGCCGAGGTAGGGATCAACAGTATCCGCCGCGATCTGCCTGCGGGGTCGACGCAGGGCGAGGTCGAGGCTGTCGTCGCCGAGCTGAACGCCGACCCGGCGTGCACCGCGTACCTGGTGCAGATGCCGACCGGACTGGGCAGCGCGGCGGAGTTCGACATCTTGATGTCGGTCGACCCGACCAAGGACGTCGACGGGCTGCACCCGACCAACCTGGGCTGGCTGGTACTGGGCAAGCCCGCGCCGCTGCCCTGCACGCCGACCGGCATCATCGAACTGCTGCGCCGCTTCGATGTGCCGATCGCCGGCGCGCACGTGGTCGTCGTCGGCCGCGGGATCACCGTCGGCCGGCCGCTGGCGCTGATGCTGACGCGGCGCAGCGAGAACGCGACGGTCACCGTCTGCCACACCGGCACGCAGGACCTCGCGACGCACGTCCGGCAGGCCGACATCGTCGTCGCCGCGGCCGGCTCACCTGCGCTGATCACCGCGGACATGGTCAAGCCGGGGGCCGCCGTGCTCGACGCCGGCGTCAGCCGGATCGACGGCAAGATCGCCGGCGACGTCGCGGCCGACGTCGCGGAGGTGGCCGGCTACCTCAGCCCCAACCCGGGCGGGGTGGGGCCGATGACCCGGGCGATGTTGCTCCGCAACGTCGTGGAGGCCGCCGAACGCGCCGCCGGCCGGTGAGGGGTGCTGCACCGGGCACTGCGCTGGATGGCCGCTCAGTTCGCGCCGCTGGCCGTCCTCGCGGTGCTCGCCGCCGCCTTCCTCTATCTGGTGTTCGAACCAGGTCGCTGGGGCCGCGCGTCGGGCGTCGTAGCGGTCGCCGTGCTGGTCGCCGCCGTGCTCCGGGCTGTCGTGCCGCCGACCCGCGTCGGCCTGCTCGCGGTGCGCTCCCGATGGTTCGACACGGCCACCTATCTGGTGCTCGGTGGCCTGATTCTCGCCGTTGACCTCCGGCTGCACGCCTGATCCGCAGGTGGCCTAACCTCCAAGGCATGTCGAGTCCTGTCAACGTCACTGTCACCGGCGCGGCCGGCCAGATCGGCTACGCGTTGCTGTTCCGCATCGCCTCCGGCCACCTGCTCGGCCCGGACGTCCCGGTGCGGTTGCGGCTGCTGGAGATTCCGCCGGCGCTGAAGGCCGCCGAGGGCACGGCGATGGAACTCGACGACTGCGCCTTCCCGCTGCTCGCCGGCATCGACATCACCGACGACCTGACCACGGCGTTCGACGGCTGCAACGTCGGCCTGCTTGTCGGTGCGCGGCCGCGGACGGCGGGGATGGAGCGCGGCGACCTGCTCGAGGCGAACGGCGGCATCTTCGGCCCGCAGGGCAAGGCGATCAACGAGCACGCGGCCAGCGACGTCAAGGTGCTCGTCGTCGGCAACCCGGCGAACACGAACGCGCTGATCGCCCAGCGCAACGCCCCGGACGTCCCGGCCGGGCGGTTCACCGCGATGACCCGGCTGGACCACAACCGCGCGCTGTCGCAGCTCGCCGCCAAGCTCGGCGTGCCGGTCACCGCGATCGAGCAGATGACGATCTGGGGCAATCACTCCGCCACCCAGTACCCGGACCTGTTCACCACGCAGGTCAACGGCAAGAGTGCGGCCGAGCAGGTCGACGAGGGGTGGTTGCGGGACACCTTCATCCCGACGGTCGCCAAGCGCGGCGCGGCGATCATCGAGGCGCGCGGCGCGTCCTCGGCCGCGTCGGCCGCGAACGCCGCGATCGACCACGTCTTCGACTGGGTGAACGGCACCGGCTGGACCTCGTCGTCGGTCGCCTCTGACGGCTCCTACGGCGTGCCCGAGGGGCTGATCTGCTCGTTCCCGTGCCGCGCCGTCGACGGCGAGTGGGAGATCATCGAGGGCGTGGATATCAACGACTTCTCCCGCGAGCGCATCGACGCCTCGGTGGCGGAACTGAAGGAGGAGCGCGACGCGGTCGCGGCCCTCAACCTCCTCTGACAACTGGAGAGTTCTTCCCGCCGGCGGGAGGAACTCACCACTTGTCACGCGGCAAGTCGGCGAAGCATCCCGATCACGTAGTCCGGGCGCTGGGTGAGGTCTGCCCAGGTGAACCGCAGCACCGTCCAGCCGAGTGCGGTCAGCGCGTTGTGTTTCGAGCGGTCGCGCTGGAAGCGATCGACGTCCGTGTGATAGGCCATGCCGTCGACCTCGATCGCAATCCGTCGGGCCGGAATCGCGACGTCGATGACGCCCAGGAGCGAGCCACCGACCCACACCGGGTGGTTGGGGATCCAGCCGCGGACACCGGCACGGCGCAGCAGGCGGTGGAGCACGCGTTCGGAATCGGCGGCCGCGCCGTCGCCCAATCTCGCGGCGAGCTTGCGTAGGCGGGTGTTGCCACGTCGTTTCGGGTATTGCGACACGCGGCTTTCGCAGTCACCGCGGTCGAGCCAGTGTCGCTGGACGGCGCGGTCGGCGAGGCGGAGGGCACTCGCGGCGTCGAGCCAGCCGAGCAGGTCCAGGACGGTCCACCGACGGGCCGTCACCGGCAGCCCGCTGTGCACGCCTCTCGCTTCGGCGGGCAGGGTGCTGCGGCGCACTCGCACCCCCGCGGGCTTGGTGATGTGACGATCTGGCGCGACCACGACGTGCACCGGGCCGGCCGGACCGTCGTAGACGCCCCAGAGTCGGCCTGCCGTCGTCAGCGAAAGCACGCCGGCCGTCGCGAGATGTGCAGCCCACAGGTCGGCGAGTTCGGTGCGCGGCGCGCCGCCGAGGAGGTAAACGCCGCGGCACCGCCGGGTGAGTTCGCCGGACTCGGCCATTCGACCGACGGTGCTCTCAGAAACCGCTGCATCCAGCAGTTGCGCGTGGGAGATCACGCCGCCCTGCGCTCGCGCGATCTCCCACCAACCCACCTCCGGAGCGTGCCGGAAACGACGACGCGGCGCGGCGATCGTCCACAGCCTCCGACAACTGGTGAGTTCCTCCCGTCGGCGGGAGGAACTCACCACTTACGGGGGCGGGAGGGGGGTGCGGCGGCGCAGATGCCCTAGCGCGGCAGCGTCGCCGGGCCCGCCCCGCTCGGCCAGCCGCCGAGCGACCTCTGCCCGGTGCGCGTCGTCGACGTTGCCCCCGTACTTGAACTTGGCCCGAACCTCCCGGACGGCCAGCCGGATGCCCCG
>JAVHVB010000248.1:0-6929 GCA_032160775.1 Pseudonocardiales bacterium
CACGAAGGGCATCTGCGCGAGTTGCCGCACGGTCGCGCCGAGCGCCGCGTCGGTTGCCGAGTGGGTGACCAGGACGAGCGTGGCCGCGTCACCACGCCCTTCCTGACGCACGGTCTGGATGCTGACGCCGTGGTCGGCGAACGCGCTCGCGGCCTGGGCGAGCACGCCGGGCTCGTCGTTCACGTCGAGCGCCACGTGGTAGCGGGTGGCCACCTCGCCCATCGGTTGAATCGGCAACGCGGCGTAGGAGCTCTCGCCCGCTCCGCGGCTGCCGGTGACCCGGTGCCGGGCCACCGCGACGAGATCGCCGAGCACCGCGCTTGCGGTCGGCGCGCCGCCCGCGCCGCGGCCGTAGAACATCAATGAACCGGCGGCCTCCGCCTCGACGAACACCGCGTTGAAGGCGTCGCCGACCCCGGCGAGCGGGTGGCTGCGCGGGATCATCGCGGGGTGGGTGCGCACCGACACCCGCTCGGTGCCGTCCGCGCCCTGCACCCGTTCACAGATCGCGAGCAGCTTGACCGTGCAGTCGATCGCCCGGGCACTTGCGATGTCGGCGGCGGTGATGTCGCCAATGCCCTCGCGGTGGACGTCGGACATGGTGACCCGCGTGTGGAAGGCCAGCCCGGCGAGGATCGCCGCCTTGGCCGCGGCGTCGTAGGCGTCGACGTCGGCCGTCGGATCGGCCTCGGCGTAGCCGAGCGCGGTGGCCTCGGCCAGCGCCTCGTCGAAGCCCGCACCGGTGGCGTCCATGCGGGACAGGATGAAGTTGGTCGTACCGTTCACGATGCCCATCACCCGGGTGATGCGGTCACCGGCCAGCGACTCGCGCAACGGGCGCAGCAGCGGGATCGCGCCGGCGACGGCCGCCTCGTAGTAGAGGTCGACGCCTGCTTTGGCGGCAGCGTCGTGCAGCGTGGCGCCGTCGTCGGCCAGCAGTGCCTTGTTGGCGGTCACCACGCTCTTGCCGCTCTCGAGCGCGGCGAGCAGCAGCGTGCGAGCCGGCTCGATGCCGCCGATCACCTCGACTACGAGGTCGACGTCGTCGCGGGCGACCAGCGCGGCCGCGTCGGTGGTCAGCAGTTCGGCCCGGACGTCGGTGTGCCGCCCGGGCCGGCGCACGGCGATGCCGACGAGGTCCAGCGGTGCGCCGATGCGCGCGGCGAGTTCGTCGGCCTGCTCGGTGAGCAGGCGCACGACGTTGGAGCCGACGACGCCGCAGCCGAGCAGCGCCACGCCGAGCGCCTCGCCTTCGCGGGCACGCTCGCTCACTGTTCGATCCCGGTGTCGAGGCGGAGCAGGTCGTCCTCGGTCTCGCGCCGCACGATCACCTGCGCACGGCCGTCCCGGACGGCGACGACCGGCGGACGGGGTACGTGGTTGTAGTTGCTCGCCATGCTGCGGCAGTAGGCGCCGGTGGCGGCCACCGCGAGCAGGTCGCCCGGTCGGATGTCGGCCGGCAGCCAGGTGTCGCGCACCACGACGTCGCCGCTCTCGCAGTGCTTGCCGACAACGCGGCTGGAGACCGGCGCTGCGTCGGACCCGCGGTTCGCGAGCACACAGGTGTACTCGGCGTCGTAGAGGGCAGTGCGGATGTTGTCGCTCATCCCACCGTCGACCGACACGTAGCGGCGCACCTGACCGCCGTCCAGCGTGACGTCCTTGACCGTGCCGACCTCGTACACGGTGACGCCGCTGGGCCCGACGATCGCTCGGCCCGGCTCGACGGACAACCGCGGGGGGCGCAGGCCGACCGCGGCACACTCGATCTCGACGATGCCGCTGAGTCGTTCGAGCGTCTGCTTCGGCGATTCCGGATCGTCGCCCGGCACGTAGGCGATGCCGAGGCCGCCGCCGAGGTTGAGCTCCTCGACCTGGAGCCCGTGCACGTCGCGGATCGTCGCGGCGAGCCCGACGACGCGGTGTGCCGCGACCTCGAAGCCGGAGGTCTCGAAGATCTGCGAGCCGATGTGCGAGTGCAGCCCCACGAGATCGAGCGACGGCGCCGCCAGCACCGCGTCGACGGCGCGGGCGGCCGATCCGTCGCGCAGTGAGAAGCCGAACTTCTGATCCTCGTGCGCAGTGGCGATGAACTCGTGGGTGTGCGCCTCGACCCCGACGGTGACCCGGACCAGCACCCGCTGCCGTATGCCGGCCACCGCGGCGATCCCGGCCAGCCGGGTGATCTCGTCGAAGGAGTCCACGATGATGTGGCCGACGCCGGCGTCGACCGCCCGGCGCAGTTCCGCAACGGACTTGTTGTTGCCGTGCACCGCGATCCGCTCGGTCGGGAACCCGGCGGCCAGCGCCACCGCGAGTTCGCCGCCGGTGCACACGTCCAGGCCGAGGCCCTCCTCGGCGATCCAGCCGGCGACGGTGGTGCACAGGAACGCCTTGCCGGCGTAGTAGACGTCGACGCCCCCGAACCCGGCGGTGTAGGCGCGGGCACGGCCGCGCAGGTCCTCCTCGTCGAGGAACAACGCCGGCGTGCCGTGCTCGTCCACGAGTTCGCTGACCGCGGCGCCCCCGAGGTGCAGCACGCCGTCCACGCGCCGCGCGGACACCGGCCAGATGGTCGGGTCGAGCGCGTTGAGATCGGCGGGCGCGCGCGAGGGGTGTGGGTCGGGCAGCACGTCGCCGTGCCGCGGCCCCGCCGGGTGGGCATTCCTACTCATCTACCTACATCCGCTCCGGTGCGCTGACCCCGAGGAGGTCCAGCCCGTTGGCGAGCACGATCCGGGTCGCCTCGTTCACCCACGCCCGGGTGCGGTTGACGTCGGTGATCTCGTCGTCGCCCTTCGGGCTGATCCGGCACGCGTCGTACCAGCGGTGATACGTGCCGGCGAGATCCTCGAGGTAGCGTGCGACCCGGTGCGGGGCCCGCAGTTCGGCGGCCGTCGCGACGACCCGCGGGAACTCCGCGAGCGAGGCGAGCAGGGCCGCCTCGAACGGGCTGGTCAGCAGTTCCGGGACGAACACGTCGAGCCCGATGCCGACTTCCTCGGCGTTGCGCTTGGCGTTGCAGGTGCGCGCGTGCGCGTACTGCACGTAGAACACCGGGTTGTCGTTCGAGCGCCGGGTGATCTCGTCGATGTCGAGCGTCAGCGGCGTGTCCGCGGACCACCGGGCCAGCGAGTACCGCGCCGCGTCGACACCGACCAGTTCGACCAGGTCGTCGAGGGTGACGATCGTGCCGGCCCGCTTCGACATCTTGAGTTCCGCACCGTCGCGGATGAGCTTGACGAGCTGGCCGATCAACACCTCGAGCGTCTCGTCCGGGTCATCGCCCGCACAGGCCGCGATGGTGCGCAGCCGCCCGACGTAGCCGTGATGGTCTGCGCCGAGCATGTACACGCAGCGGTCGAAGCCGCGTCCGCGCTTGTCGAGGTAGTACGCGGCGTCGGAGGCGAAGTAGGTCTTCTCGCCGCTGCTCCGGACCAGGACGCGGTCGCGGTCGTCGCCGAAGTCGGTCGTCCGCAGCCAGACGGCCCCGTCGGCGTCATAGACATGGCCCTGCTCGCGCAGCCGCTCGATGGCCGCGTCGACCGCGCCGCTGTCGTGCATCGAGCGCTCGGAGAACCAGACGTCGAACTCGACTCCGAACCCGGCCAGCGAATCGCGCAGCTCGTCGATCATCAGCCGCTCGCCTTCGGCGCCGAAGACCCGCAGGGCCGCGTCGGGCTCGAGGTCGAGTACGTCCGGGTTGGCGGCCACGATCTGCTTCGCGACGTCGGCGACGTAGTCGCCGTGGTAGCCGTCGTCGGCCACCGGCCGGCCCTGCGCCACCGCGTACAGCGACTCGGCGAACTTCTCGATCTGCGAGCCGGCGTCGTTGATGTAGTGCTCGGACACCACGTCGGCCCCGGCCGCTTCGAGCAGCCGGTGCAGGCTGTCGCCCAGCGCCGCCCACCGGGTGCCGCCGAGGTGCACCGGACCGGTGGGGTTGGCCGAGACGAACTCGAGGTTGATCCGCTGCCCGGCGAGCTCGTCGGACTGGCCGAACAGCGCGGCCGCGGCGACGACCTCGTGCGCCACGGCACCGAGGGTCGCGGCGGCGAGCGTGATGTTCAGAAACCCCGGGCCGGCGACGTCGGCCTGCGCGATGCCCTCGGCCTGGCGCAGCCGGGCGGCGATCGACTCGGCCACCTCGCGAGCCGGCTTGCCCGCGGCCTTCGCCAGCCGCAGCGCGACGTTGGTGGTGTAGTCGCCGTGTTCCGGGTTCTTCGGCCGCTCGACGACGACCTCGGCCGGTGGCCCGCCGGGAAACTCGCCCGCGTCGATGGCGGCAGCCACCTGGGCGCGGACGAGCGCGGAGAGTTCGGCCGGAGTCACCGCTCAATCGTAGTGTCCGATCGATCCGCGGTTTCCGGCCGAGCGTGGGGTGAGAGCCACAGAACGCTCTCATATCGGGGCCTCATACCCTCGGCGCCGAATCGCTGATCGAATGACGTTGCACAGAAGGCAGGCCCATGGCCCAGCGCAAGCCGACCTCCGGTGGCAAACCCGCCGCCAAGAAGGGCACCTCCCGACCCGCCGGGAAGCCGGGCACCGGGCCGGCCGCCGGCAAGACGCCGGCCGCCAAGGCGGGTGCCGCATCATCGGCGAAGGCCGCCGGGTCGCTGGCCAAGGCCGGCGCGGCGAGCTCGGCTGCGCGGAAGAAGCCGCCGACCAAGCCGGGCAAGTCGATCGTCAACCAGAAGCAGACGCCCTGGGGCATGATCGCGACCGTCGCCGCAGTGGTGGCCTTCGCCGCCGCAGTGATCATCGTCGTCGTGGTGACGCACAAGTCGAGCGCCGACAACTCCGACCGTTACAAGTTGCCGGAACTGGCCGCAGCGAAGGACATCAAGGGCGTGCTGTACCACGTCGAGCCGCAGCACAACCACGTCGACGGCACCGTCGAGTACGACCGCACGCCGCCGACCGGCGGCAACCACAACCCCTACTACGCAGACTGCAACGGCATCGTCTACGCGCAGGCGATCGCGAACGAGAACGCGGTGCACCCGCTCGAGCACGGGGCCGTGTGGGTCACCTACCGCGAGGGCCTGCCGGCCAACGACGTCACCACCCTCGCGACCAACGTGACCGGTCAGGACCACGTCTTCATGAGCCCGTACCCGAAGCTCAAGTCCAAGGTGTCGCTGCAGGCGTGGGGCTACCAGCTGTTCGTCGACAGCGTGAGCGACCCGCGGATCCCCCGGTTCATCGCCGCACTCGCCGCGAACCCGGCCATCACGCCCGAGGTGGACAGCGCCGGCCAGGCGGCCAGCTGCACGAACCCCGGATTCTCTGCCGCGCCCAGCACGTTCGGCAGGCCGATCTCCGCCCCGCAGGCGCCGATCTCGGCCAGCCCCTCCAGCTCGGCCGGCTCGTCCAGCGCCGGCTCGTCCAGCGGCACCGCGCCGGCGAGCGGCGGAGCAGGGAGCTCAGCGCCCTGACAACAGCGGCCACGCCTCCCGTCAGCTCCCGGACCCGCGGCGCGGCCGCCGCGTACGGGCGCGCGCTGCCGTACCTCGGGCTGCTCGGGCTGGCCGCGGCCGTGGCGCTGCGGGTCCGGCTGGCGGGCCCGGCCGGGGCGCGCTCGGAAACCGCCGCGATCTGGTTCGCGGTGACGCTCGGGCTGGTCGCGCTCGCCATCCAGCAGCCGGACGTGCCGCGCGCCCGAGTGCTGCGCGGGATGCTCGTCGGGCTCGTCGGCGCGGCCGTCCTGTGCCTTCCGGCGGCGCTGCGGCACCTCGCCCTGGGCGGCTACGTCGCACCGACCGACGGCTATCTGCGGTGGGCCGGCTTCGTGGTCGTCGTCGCGGTCGCCGAGGAGGCGCTGCTGCGCGGGTCGCTGTTCCGGCTGGTCGAGGCGCGGGCCGGCGCGGTGGTCGCGATCGCGGTCACCAGCGTGGCCTTCGGGCTGCTGCACGCGCCTGTCTACGGATGGGGTGTGGTGCCGCTCGACATCGCGGTGGGGGTGTGGCTCGGCACGCTGCGCGCAGTCAGCGGGACGGTGGCCGCGCCCGCGGTCGCGCACGCCGTCGCCGATCTCGCCGGATGGTGGTTGCGGTGAACCGCCCGGCGCGCCTGGTCACCGCGGCTCTGCTCCTACTCGCCGTGGGCTGGTCGGTCGCGCCCCGCTCGGCGCTACCGCTCTACGACGGGATCGGCTTCCCGGACGAGCCGTACCGGTTCGTCCAGCGACCGACTGGTGCCCAGGAGACGCAGCCGCCGACCAGCGCGCGCGGGTCGGCCGCCATCAAGGGCGGGACGAGTGACCCGCTGGTCGCCGCCAGCGCCGAGGTGGCGCCGCAGCTCAGCGTGTTCATCCCGAAGGGCCGGCTCACTGCGCCGGCCGGCGCGCCGAAGATCACTGTGACCGGCGCGCCTGTGGCGGCGGTGCCGACCGGACGCGGCCAGTATCTGTGGAGCAACGTCTACGACGTGCGGATCTCGCCGGCGGGCGCCGCCCTCAAGACAGGCGGGCAGCAGGCGACGATCACCCTGCGCTCTGCGTCGGCGCAGCGCCCGCAGCCGCACATCGCGTACTACGCGAACGGGCGCTGGGTGCTGATGCCGACCTTCGCCCAGGGCCAGGACATCTACATCGCCGAGCTGACGACGTTCGGGAAGTTCGCCGTGCTCGGCGGCAACCCGCTACTCGTCACCAAGGTGTCGAGCGGCAAGAGCGGTAGCAGCGGGGGCACGACGGTCGGCCTGTTCGTCGGCATCGGCGTGGGTGTCGTAGTCGTCGTGCTGTTCGCCTTGGGGTGGTTGCGCCGGGCCAGGGCGCGGGCGGAGGCACCGGCGGAAGAGGAGTCAGCCGAGACATGAGCACCGACGGCTCGCTGCGCATCCTGGCGCACGCATTCGGTGAGCGGTACGAGCTGCCGATCCCGCTGCTCGCGTTCGTGCTGGGTGGCGCCGCCGTGGTCGCCGCG
>JAVHVB010000249.1:0-7432 GCA_032160775.1 Pseudonocardiales bacterium
GACCCGGCCGACGGGTTGTTCGACGTGACGATCGGTGGCGCCACCTCCCGGCGCAAGGTCATCCGTCAGCTACCGGACGTGTACAAGGGCCGGCACGTCGAGCGGGCGGAGGTCGAGGTGCTGCGGACGTCGTCGCTGCGCCTCGAGTCACCCGGCATCAACGCCTACGCCGATGGCGAGTACCTGGGCCCGCTCCCCGCCGACGTGAGCCTGATACCCGAGGCCCTGCAGCTCCTCGTCCCGTAGGTCGATCTTGTGCGCTTCCGCTCGTCTGAGCGGTCGAAAACGCACAAGATCACCGGGCACTAGAGGATCAGCCCACGTCTCAGCTGGCTGGTGACCAGCGGCGCGTCGTGCCTAAGTACGACGGTTGGGAATCGCAGCACGAGATCTCCGGACAGTACGAGTTCGTTCTGTCGAAGCTGGTCATCCCACCAGCGGCTCGAAGCGAGGTGCAGTGCCCCGTCAACCTCCACCGCAAGTCGGCGACCGCTCCTTGTCAGCCAGGTGGCGTCGACGTAGCGTCGCCGGCCCGACTTCTCGATCCGGACTGCTTGTTGTTGCGGTTCCGGTAACCCGTTCTTGCGGCACAGACGCACGAAGTCGATCTCGCTGAGCGCCTGCGCGCCCTGCGCGACATCCTCGACGGCGAGAAGCAGCGCGTGCCGGTGTCGCACGCGTGGGCTGTCGGACAGCGCCGCGCGCAACATCGGTGCGGTCACGAGGCGCTGCTGCACGCCCGCGGCGAGCAGTCCACACGCGGGTCGCGCCTTGGCGAACGTGCTCGCGGCAAGTACGAGCGCCGGGGCGACGCGATGCAGGTCGCGCACCCTTAGCACGTCGGCGTCGTTCCAATCACCGACGTAGTGGACACGCATCAGCAGCTCGGCCGGTTGCGTGATGTGCGCTCCGCCCGGCACGAGCACGTGTACAGCGGGCCGCTCCCAGGAATGGAGGCCGAACTCCTCCGCCGCCGTGAATGCGGTGAGGGCGGCGGGGGATCCGCAGTTGATCAGCGCGGCACGGCGACGTTCGCGGCTGGACAGGACGCCGTTGTGCAACACGAGCGCGCGTCCGACACGTCGCCACCGGCGGGCGTGGAGCTGGGCATCGACCGAGCTTCGCGACCAGCCCGCTTGCGCCAACAACCGCGTCGAGGTGACTGTCAGGCGGGCATCGTCCGGCGTCTCGGGCAATGATCGCTCGGCGGGCGCGGTGAGCACCGCGCGACTGTCGCCGATTTCGGGCGGCTCCGGTCGGGGCCGCAGCCAGCCTGTGGATTTCGCACAGCGATCTTGTGCGTTTTCGCTCGTCTGAGCGGTCGAAACCGCACAAGATCCAAAGAACTACTCGCGGGTCGCTACGGCGAAGATGCGGCGGAACGGGAACAGCGTGCCGTGCGCGGTCGCCGGATACGCGGCGCGCAGTTGCTCGGCGAACTCGGCCTCGAACAGCGCGTAGCTGGGTGCCGGCAGCGCAGCCAGCACCGGACGAAGCGCCGTCCCGCGCAGCCATTCGAGCACGGCGTCGGGCCCCTGCAGAACGTGCACGTACGTCGTCTCCCACGCGTCCACCGTCAACCCCGCGGCGAGCAGCAGCCCGGCGTACTGCTCCGGCGTGCCGACCGAGTCCTCGCCGCGCAGGATCCCGGTCAACGACGACGCCCAGCGGCGCGACTCGGCCAGCGAGCGCATGAGGGTGTGCGAGAACGAACCGAAGTTGCCCGGCACCTGGAACGCCAGCCAGCCGCCCGGCGGCAGCGCCGCCGCCCACGTCGGCAGCAGCTCTCGATGGCTGGGCACCCACTGCAACGTGGCGTTGCTGATCACGACGTCGGTGTCCGGCGCCGGCGTCCAGGCCTCGACGTCGCCGACCCGCACCGTCACGCGCTCGTGCGGCGTCGCGGCAGAGATCATCTCCGCGGAGGAGTCGATCCCCTCGACCGAGGCACTCGGCCAGCGCTCGGCGAGCAGCGCGGTGAGCACGCCCGACCCGCAGCCCAGGTCGACGACCCGGCGCGGTGACTCGGCGCCGATCCGGTCGATCAGATCGAAGAACGGACGGGCCCGTTCCTGCGCGAACTGCCCGTACTGTTGCGGATCCCAGCGCACCTGATCACCCTTGCACAACCTAGACTGCCGCCGTGCCCGTCGGACGCACTGTTTCGCGCGCGCTCGCCGGTGTGGCGGGCGCATGACCAACGCTGCATCCAGCTCTCGCCCGCCGCGACGCGAGAACGCGCTGCAAGCCCTCGTCCACATCCAGGTCGTCCGCCGGATGTGGGCGGCGATCACCTTCTCCAGCTTCGGCGACTGGCTGGGGCTGCTGGCCACCACCGCGCTGGCCCAGCACCTGACCCACCAGCAGTCGGTGTCCACGCAGGGCGCGGCGATCTCCGGCGTGATCCTCGTCCGGCTCGCGCCCGACCTGTTCTTCGGGCCGATCGCCGCGGCGCTCGCCGACAAGCTCGACCGACGCAAGACCGTCATCGTCGGCGACGTCGCCGCGGGCGTGCTGTACGCCTCGATCGCGGTCGGTTACAACCTCGTGTGGCTCTACGTCGCGCAGTTCGTGATCGAAGCTGTCGGCCTGTTCACCCAGCCGGCCAAGCAGGTCATCCAGGTGACGATCGTCCCCAAGCAGTTGCTCTCGACGGCCAACCAGGTGTCGCTGTTCTCGGTGTACGGCACCGTCCCGATCGCGGCCGGCGTGTTCGCGTTGCTGTCCGCCGCGAACCGGCTGATCGACACCTCGGCGTCGGGCGGCGCGGCGGACCAGGTGGACGTCGCCGTCATCATCGCGCTGCTGCTGAACATGGTGTCCTTCTTCGTCAGTGCCGGGACGGTGTTCCTCAGCAGGCACGACATCGCCGCGCTCCCGGCCGAGCGGGAACGCGAGCAGGGCGTGCTCAGCCTGTTGCGCGAGGGCGTCGCGTTCATCCGGACCCAGCCCCTGATCCGCGGCCTGTACGTCGGCATCATCGGCGCGTTCGCCGCCGGCGGACTCACCGTGGGGGTGGCCCAGCTGTGGGTCGCGACACTGTCGGCCGGCACGGCCGGCTACTCGATCATGTTCGGCACCGTCTTCAGCGGGCTCGCGGTCGGCATGCTCGTCGGTCCCCGGGTGCTGCCCGGCTACCCGCGCAGCCGGGTGTTCGGGCTGGCGATCGGCAGCGTAGGCGTGGTGCTGCTCGTGATGTCCTTCGTTCGCGACCTCATCCTCGCCGTCGGGCTCGCCGCGCTGGTCGGCCTGTTCGCCGGGATGGCGTGGATCATCGGCTACACGCTGATCGGGCACGAGGTCGAGGAGCGGCTGCGCGGGCGCATCTTCTCGTTCGTGCTGTCGTCGGTGCGGATCATGCTGCTGCTCACGATCGCGGTCGGGCCGGTCCTGGCCGGCGCGCTCGGCTCGCATCGCATCAAGATCAACGACGACGACAGCCTGACCCTGACCGGACCCGGCCTCACCCTGCTGCTCGGCGGCGTCCTGGCCCTGTTGGTCAGCTACTACGCCGGGTCGCGCGCGACCCGCACGAGCACCCGGATGCGCGATCTGCTGCGCCGCCGGGTCATCCGCAGCGGGATCGGCCGCAGCCGGCACGGCGGGCTGTTCGTCACCGTGGAGGGCGTCGAGCCGTTGACCATCGCGCGGTACGCCGAGCTGCTGGCCGCGGCGGTGCGCGAGCGGGGCCTGATCGCGACGGTCACCGGTGAGCCCACCGACTCGCCGGTCGGCCGGCGGGTGGCCGAGCTGCTGGCGGCCGGCCCGTCCTCCGATGTCGAGCCGGAGACGGCGGCGCTGCTCTCGGCCGCGGACCGCGCCGAGCATGTCGCGACGACGATCCGTCCAGCCCTCGACCGCGGCGAGGTGGTGATCTGCGCTGGGTACGTCCTGACCTCGCTCGCGCTGCACGGCGGCGCGCACGGCGCGGACATCCACCGCATCCGCGGGATCAACTCGTGGAGCACCGGCGATCTGCTGCCGGACCTGTCGGTCGTCGCCGTCCGCACTGATGGTGACGCGGCCGCCGATTCGGTGCGAGCCGCCCTGTTCGACGCGGCGGACGAGGACCTGGACCACTGCCTCGTCTGCCCGGAAACGACCCCGGACGCACTGCCCGCCGAGGTGCGCGGCCGGCTGGAGCGGCTGATCGACGCGCACTCGTCGACGCTGACCAGGGCGGATGCGTCCGAGGCGGTGGAGCGCTGATGGCCGGGCTGTTCGTGGCGTTCGAGGGCGGCGAGGGCGTCGGCAAGTCGACGCAGATCGCGCGCGCCGCGCAGTGGCTGCGCGAGTCGGGCCACGCGGTCGTCGAGACGCGGGAGCCGGGCGGCACGCCGCTCGGTGGCGAGCTGCGCAGGCTGCTGCTGGACCCGGCCGGCTCCGTCACCCCGCGGGCCGAGGCGCTGCTCTACGCCGCGGACCGGGCACAGCACGTCGACACGGTCATCAGGCCGGCGCTCGCCGCCGGCCAAATGGTGCTCACCGACCGGTACGTCGACTCGACGCTGGCCTACCAGGGCGCCGGACGCGGGCTGGCCGACACCCGGCTGGTCACCGGCTGGGCGACGGGCGGGCTGCTGCCGGATCTCACCCTGCTGCTCGACCTCGACCCGGCGGTGGGGCTCTTGCGCGCAGGCGCACGCGCGCGGCCGGACCGGCTCGAGGCCGCCTCGCTCGCCTTCCATCAGGCCGTCCGCGACGGCTTCCGCAGCCTGGCCGCCGAGGCGCCGGAGCGGTATGCGGTGCTCGACGCGAGTGCCGGTCCGGACGCTGTCGCCGACGCGGTCCGGCAGGCCATCGCGTCGCGTCTCGGCTGATCCCAAGCAGACCTCTCGACGTCGAGAGATGTGGCAGCATGGGTTGCATGCCGCCGCGCGACGAGGTCGACGAGATCGTCGCCGCGTGGCGCCGCGAACGTCCGGAGCTCGACGTCGAACCGCTCGAGGTGCTGTCCCGCCTCGACCGGCTGGCCGGGGTGCTGGGCGAGCGGCGGGCGGCGATCTTCGCCCGGCACGGCTTGCGGCGGCACGAGTTCGACGTCCTCGCCGTACTGCGCCGGTCCGGCCCGCCGTTCGAGCTGACCGCCGGCGAGCTCGCGGCGCGCACCTACGTCACGTCGGGCACCATGACGAGCCGGCTGGACGGGCTGACCGAGCGCGGCCTGGTGACCCGCGCCGCCGACCTCGAGGACGGCCGGCTCGTCCGCGTCGCGCACACCGGCGCCGGCCGCGGCCTCCTGGACGCGGCGTTCGGCGAGCTGATCGACACCGAGCGCGAACTGCTCACGCCGCTCGGCTCGGACGCCCGCGCGGCGCTCGCCGGCACCCTGCGAATGCTGCTGGAGACGGTGGCGTGAGACGTTGTGGAGAAGATAGCCCCATGACAACCGGAGTCGGCGCTCTCCTCCTCCTCGCGGTCCAACCTCGTCTGCGGAGGATGGGCGGGTGACGGTCTGGGAGCAGCTCATCGGCCAGGAGTCGGCGGTGGCGACGCTGCGCAGCGCGGCCGCCGCGGCCGCCGACATCGCGGCCGGGCGGCGGCCCACCGCGGCGGCCGCGATGACCCACGCGTGGCTGTTCACCGGGCCGCCCGGCTCGGGCCGGTCGGTGGCGGCGCAGGCGTTCGCGGCGGCGCTGCAGTGCGAGCGGCCGGACGAACTCGGCTGCGGCACGTGCTCGGCCTGCCACACGGTGGCGAAGCGGACCCATCCGGACGTCCACTCGGTTGTGCCCGAGGGCCTGTCCATCGGGGTGGACGAGATGCGGTCGGTGGTCGGCCGCTCGGCCCGTCGCCCGGCGCTCGGGCGATGGCAGGTCGTGGTCATCGAGGACGCCGACCGGCTGACGGAGCAGGCGTCCAACGCGCTGCTGAAGGCGGTCGAGGAACCGCCGTCGCGCACCGTGTTCCTGCTCTGCGCGCCGTCGCTGCACCCCGACGACGTGTCGCTCACCATTCGCTCGCGCTGCCGGCTGGTGCCCTTGCGCACCCCCCCGGCCGACGCCGTCGCCGGGGTGCTCGAACGCGACGGGCTGACGCCCGAGACCGCGCGGTGGGCGGCGGCCGCCGGGCAGGGTCACATCGGCCGGTCCCGCAGGCTGGCCGCCGACCCGGACGCGCAGGCGCGGCGTGCGGCGGTGCTGGCGATCCCGGCCTCGCTCGTCTCGTTGCGGGCCTGTCTCGAGGCAGCCGACCATCTGGTCGGCGCGGCCGAGGCCGAGGCGGGCGCGCTCTCGGACGAGTTGAACGCCGCCGAGACCGAGTCGCTGCAAGTGGCGCTCGGCGCCGGCGGCACCGGCAGGGGCACGGCGACGACCGGGCGCGGGGCGGCCGGCGCGCTGAAGGAGTTGGAGAAGCGGCAGCGGTCACGGGCCACCCGGGCGCAGCGGGATGCGCTGGACCGCGCGCTGGTCGACCTCGCGGCGTTCTACCGGGACGTCCTGCTCCGTCAATCGGGTGCGGATATCGCACCTGCGCACCCGGACGCCGCGGACGACGTCGTGCTGGTCGCGCGCCGCATCCAGCCGGCCGGCGCCCTGCGCCGCCTGGACGCGATCCTCGGCTGCCGCGAGGCGCTCGAGCTGAACGTCAAACCGCGCATCGCAGTCGAGGCGATGACCGCCGCCCTCCGCCTGCCGTCCCGCTGAGTTCCGTCCGTTCGACCGCCCGCTCGTCCGTCCGTCCGTCCCGCGAGTGGGCTACCACGGTGCGAGTGGGCTGCTGCGCCGGCCCATTCGCGCCCCGGTAACCCACTCGCGGAGGGGCCTCCCCGTTAAGGTGGGCGGATGGGAATGGTCTGCGCGGTGGTGTTCCAGCCGCAGGGCCGGCTGTACTACGCCGATCCGGGGGAGCTGACGCCGCAGGTCGGCGAGCATGTGCTGTACCCGACGGACGATGGCGCCGAGATCGCCCAGGTGATGTGGGCGCCGCAGTGGGTGAGCGACGACATCGGCGGGCTGCCCGTCCTGGTCGGGATGGCGACGACGGACGACGCCGAGGCCGCCGACGCGAGTCGCAAACAGCGCGCGACCGCGCGGGTGGCCGCGCGCCGGCTCGCCCGCGAGCACGGGCTGCCGATGAAGATCGCCGGTGTCGACCACGTCGCCGCGCGCAATCACACGACCATCTACTTCACCGCGCCGCACCGGATCGACTTCCGGGCGCTCGTGCGCGACCTCGCCGCGACACTGAAAGGGCGGGTCGAGCTGCGCCAACTGTCCGCGCGCGACGAGGCCCGGCTGACCGGCGGGATCGGCAGTTGCGGCCGCGAATTGTGCTGCTCGACGTTCCTCGTCGACTTCGAGCCGGTCAGCGTCCGGATGGCCAAGGACCAGGATCTCCCGCTGAACCCGCTGCGCATCGCCGGTGCCTGCGGGCGGCTGATGTGCTGCCTGAAGTACGAGCACCCGCTCTACGAGGAGTTCGCCAAGAA
>JAVHVB010000250.1:0-7383 GCA_032160775.1 Pseudonocardiales bacterium
CGATGCCTGGCAACGAGCGGGCGGCACGCGCCGAGCGGATGCGGGCGGCGGTGGTCCGGCTACCGCCGGACGAGTGGTTCCGCGCACAGCTGGACCAGCTCGGCTGATCCGCGGCTCGCAGACGCGCGGGGCGGGACGAGGGTCCCGGTACTGGTACCTTCGGCGCGATTCTTCGAGGAGGGACCATCCATGAGTGACCAGTTCCAACCCCCGCCGCCACCCGAGGGCGTGCCGCCGCAGGGCCCGCCGCCGCAGGGACAGGGCTACGGCCAGGCGCCGCCGCCCGGCTACCCGCAGGGCTATCAGCAGGGCTACCCGGCGGCGCCGCCGCCCGGGTACCCGCCGCCGGGCTACCCGGCACCGGGTGCCAGCAACGTGCAGCTGCCGCCGGGCGTCGTCGTGGCGCCTACCGGCCGCCGGATCGGCGCGTACTTCCTCGCCATCCCGCTGTTCATCGTGACCCTCGGCATCGGCTACCTCATCTGGGGCCTGATGCTGTGGAACAAGGAAGGCACCACACCGGCGCTCAAGGTGCTCGGCATGAAGTGCTGGGACATCCAGACGAATCGGCCGCCGACCTTCGGACAGATGGCGATGCGCGATCTCGTCGGCCGCATCGTCGAGGGCCTGTGCATCCTCATCGGGATCTACTCGTTCGTGATCTTCCTCGGCGTGGAGCGCCGGTCGCTGCACGACAAGATCGGCCGCACGATCGTGGTCCACGACCCGAACAAGGTGCTCGGCTAGGCCCGGGCGAGTTCTGCCAGCAACTGCACAACGCCCTCGGGGCCGTCGACAGAAACGTCGGCGGCCCCGACCAGTTCGGCCGGCGCCTCATCGGAGGCCGCCGCCACGGCCCACGCGGGCGTCCCGGCGCGGCGGATCTCGGCGATCTGCCCGAACGCGGGCAGGTCACCGAGGTCGTCGCCGGCGTAGAGCACTGCGGTCGGCCGGCTCGCGCCGACCAGCCGGCGCAGGGCCCCGGCCTTGTCGAAGCCCGGCAGCCGGAACTCCAGCACGTTGCGCCCGGCGTGCACCTCCAGACCCAGCTGTGCGGCCAGTTCCTCGGCCGGGCCGCGCAGCCGCAGCTGCTCTGCCGCCGGGTCCGCGGCGGGCCGGGTGTGGACGACGAGGGAGAGCCGCTTGTCCTCGACCCAGACGCCGCCGTCCGCGCGGTGCTCGGTGAGCACCCCGGGCAGGCTGCTGCGGAGCGACTCGATCGGCTCGGGCGTGTCCGGCGCGGTGAGCCGGCCGTCTTGCCACTGCTCCAGCCCGTACAGGCCCTCGATGACGACACCGGGCACGGCGTCCAGCCCGCCCAGCCGAAGCACCGTCCGCGCGTCGCGGCCGGTGACGACGCCGATGCGCGCGCCACGACCGGCCAGGGCGCGCAGCGCCGCGATCGCACCCGGCGCCGGGCGCGACTGCTGCGGGTCCTCGACGATCGGTGCGAGCGTTCCGTCGAAGTCCAGCGCGATCAGCGCGCCGGCCAGCCGAGATCGCAGTTCCGCGATGACCTCGTCTGGGCGCATTCGTCCATCCTTGACCATCTGGATGTGCGCGCCGCGTTCTGGGAGCATGCCCTCGCACGCGGGAGGGGAGCAGCCATGGGACAACCGCCGTACCAGCCGGACCCGCCGCAGTGGCAGCCGCCGCAGCAGCCGCCGGACCCGCCGCAGTGGCAGCCGCAGCAGCCGCCGCAGCAGCCGCCGCCGCAGCGGCCGCCGCCGCAGCAGCCGCCGGCTCAGCCGCAGTGGCAGCCGACGCCGGCCAGCGGCGAATGGGGCCCGGCCCAGCAGCACTGGCCGGGCCAGGACCAGCAGCACTGGCCGGGCCAGGACCAGCAGTGGCAGAACCCGCCGCCGCCGCAGCCACAGCAGTGGCAGCAACCAGCTCCGCCGGTGTTGCCCGGCCCGACGTTCGGCACCCACCTCAAGCGCGCGTTCGACTGGAACGTCGCGAAGATCGTCACCGCGCCGCGCGAGGAGCAGCAACTCGAAGCCGCGGGCGTCGAACGGCGGTTGCACGGGCTCTACGCCTGGCGGCGCAGCACTCTGCTCGTCGCCTTGCCGGTGCTCCTGCTCAGCGTCGTGCTCAACTTCGTCCAAGCGGGCCAGAATGACACGAGCGGACTCACCGGTTTCGGGAAGCTGCTCAATTGGCTGCCCGCGATCGCACTGGTTTTCGTCCCGATCGGGGCGCTGATCGTCCTGGGCAACTGGACCGAGATCCGACGCTCATCGAAGCGGCTGCTGATCTGTTGGATCATCTCGATCGCCATCCCGTTGTTCGTCGCGCTGATACCGCTCGACTTCCTCGTCGATATCGGTACCAGGCGTCAAGTCATCCTCAACAACGGTGGCGATGTCCGCACGTTCGACGCGCAGGTGTTGCTTACCCGGCTGGGTCTGGCGGTCAAGTTTGCGCTGATCCTGCTGCCGGTCGTCCTTTCGATCCCCGGCGGCGTGCTGAAGGGGGCAGGTCGGATCAAGAGCCTGTTCCCGTCCGCGTCACTGCCCGGATGGTTCATTGTCGCCGTGGCCCCGTTCTACTCGCTGTTCATGATCGTCGTATTCGTGCTGATCGACCAGATCCTCGGCGACGCGGTGCTGCTCGTCGGCATCGCGCTACTCGCGCTCGCGCCATGGCTGTTCGTCATCCACCGCAACGTGTACGGCCGGCCGCTGTCGGTGGCCGAGTCGGACGGAGAACTCACCCGGGCATCGCGCTGGGGTGGCTGGCTCACGCTCGGCGGCATCGTCTTCCTGGCGATCTTCATGATCGAGGGCAAGGTCGGTCAGGAGCATGTTGTCAGCGGCGACTCGGACAAGAGTTTCTTCACCTACGTGGACGTGCTGCGCACCGTGGGTGAGGTGCTTGCCCGCGGGATGGTCACCGCCGTCGTCTTCTCGACGATCTTCCTGTTCCTCGTGTATGCCGAGTGGCGGATGATGACCCAGTTCACCGGCGACATCAAGACGGAGCACGACGCCCAGATCAGCGCCCTCGAGCGGTACATGGTGTCCCGCGCGGCGCCGTTCGACCCGTCGGACTACCCGGCGCAGTGGCCCGATGCACCGGAGCAGGCAACCTGGACCGGGCCGCCGACGTCCTAGAGTCGTGACCATGAGGTGGGTGGGCCGCACGGCGCTCGCACTCGCCTGCGTCGCCGCGGTGGGCGCGGCAGCGGCGTGCAGCAGCGCCACGGACGGCCGCGCCCGTCAGCGGGCCGGGGCAGTCGCGCTGCCCAACGCGCACTCGACCGCGCCCGGATCGGTTTCGTCGAGTTCGACGACGGTCGCGCCGCCGGCCCGGTCGGTCCGCACCCCGTGTGACCGCAACGAGCGGCACAAGTTCGTCTTCGTGGACCTGCACCGGCAGCACATGTGGATGTGCGGCCGGCATCGGGTCGTCGCCGACACGTCCATCACCAGCGGGATGGCCGGGGCGTACACGCACACGCCGACCGGGCGCTACCGGATCCAGGGGCTGAACCGGGACAGCACGCTGACGCTGAACACCGGCGCCACCTATGTGGTGAAGTACTGGATCCCGTTCGACGCCCCGCTGTTCGGTTTCCATGACTCGTCCTGGCAGCGCTTCCCGTACGGCAGCCCGAAATACAAGACCGCAGGGTCGCACGGCTGCGTCCACATGCCGCTTCGCGCGATCCGCTTCCTGTACGGCTGGGCCGATGTCGGCACCCCCGTCCGCATCCGGCAATAAGTCTCAACCTCTGGTCCAGAGACACGCCCGTGGCGACACGCCGAGGGTGTCGGTGCAGGGTGTGAGAATCGGCGGGTGAGTCCGGCCGAGCAGTTCGTGCACCTACACGTGCACACCGAGTACTCGATGCTCGACGGTGCCGCCCGGGTTCCGGAACTGCTCGGCGAAGCGGTCCGGATGGGCATGCCGGCCATCGCGATGACCGATCACGGCAACGTCTTCGGCGCCTATGACTTCTACAGCCGGGCGCAGGCCGCCGGGATCAAACCGATCATCGGCAGCGAGCTCTACGTGACCCCGAACACCTCACGCTTCGACCGCACCCGGGTGCGGTGGGCGAGCGGGGGCGACGACGACGTGTCCGGCGGCGGTGCGTTCACGCACATGACCGTCCTCGCCGAGAACACCCAGGGCATGCACAACCTGTTCCGGCTGTCGTCCCGCGCATCGATCGAGGGTTTCTTCTACCGCCCGCGCGCCGACCGGGAACTGCTCAGCGAGTACGCAGCCGGGCTGCTCGCGACCACCGGCTGCCCGTCCGGCGAGGTACAGACCTGGCTGCGGATCGGCGACTACGACAAGGCGGTGGCGAGCGCCGCCGAGTTCCGGGACATCTTCGGCGCCGGCAACTTCTTCGTCGAGTTGATGGATCACGGCCTCGACATCGAGCAGCGGGTGCGCGAGGGACTGCTGCGCATCGCGCGCGATCTGGATCTGCCACTCATCGCCACCAACGATCTGCACTACACCAACCGGGCCGACGCCGACAGCCACGAGATCCTGCTCTGCGTCCAGTCCGGTAAGACGATGGCCGACCCGAAGCGGTTCAAGCTCGAGGGCCACGACTACTACCTGAAGAGCCCTGCCGAGATGCGCTCGCTGTGGGCCGACAAGCACGACCTGCGGGTCGCCTGCGACAACACCCTGCTGATCGCCGAACGCTGCGAGGTCAGCTTCGCCGAGGGCAACGGCACCTATATGCCGCGCTTCCCGGTGCCGGAGGGCCACACCGAGCAGTCCTGGTTCGCCGTGGAGGTCGAGGCCGGCCTGCTGCGCCGGTTCCCGGCGGGCGTCCCCGAGGACATCCGCAAGCAGGCCGACTACGAGGTCGGGGTCATCAACGCGATGAACTTCGCCGGCTACTTCCTGGTGGTCGCCGACTTCATCAACTGGGCGAAGGATCACGGCATCCGGGTCGGCCCGGGCCGTGGCTCCGGCGCCGGTTCGGTGGTCGCGTTCGCCATGCGGATCACCGACCTCGACCCGCTGCGGCACGGGTTGATCTTCGAACGGTTCCTCAATCCCGACCGCATCTCGATGCCCGACTTCGATGTGGACTTCGACGAGCGCCGGCGCGGTGAGGTCATCCGCTACGTCACCGAGAAGTACGGCACCGACCGCGTCGCGCAGATCGTCACCTACGGCACCATCAAGGCCAAGCAGGCGGTCAAGGACGCCGGGCGGGTACTCGGCTACCCGTTCGCGATGGGCGAGCGGATCACCAAGGTGATGCCGCCGCCGGTGATGGGCAAGGACGTCCCGCTCGACAAGATCTTCGACCCGACGCACGAGCGGTACAAGGAGGGCGGCGAGTTCCGCGCCCTGTACGAGCAGGATCCCGAGGTCAAGAAGGTCGTCGACCAGGCCAAGGGGCTGGAGGGGCTCAAACGCCAGTGGGGCGTCCACGCGGCCGGCGTGATCATGTCCTCCGATCCGCTGCTCGACCTGATCCCGGTGATGAAGCGCGAGCTGGACGGCGCGATCATCACCCAGTTCGACTACCCGGCCTGCGAACACCTCGGCCTGATGAAGATGGACTTCCTCGGGCTCCGCAACCTCACCGTGCTCGACGACGCCGTCCGCAACATCAGGGCCAACCGGGGTATCGAGGTGGTGCTCGAGGAACTCCCGCTCGACGACCGCAAGACCTACGACCTGTTGACCCGCGGCGACACGCTCGGTGTGTTCCAGCTCGACGGGGGGCCGCTGCGCGCCCTGCTCCGGTCGATGCGGCCGGACAACTTCGAGGACATCTCGGCCGTCATCGCGCTGTACCGGCCCGGCCCGATGGGCGCGAACTCGCACAACGAATACGCCGACCGCAAGACCGGCCGCAAGCCGGTGGTCCCGATCCATCCGGAGCTGGAAGAGGCGCAGAAGGAGCTCCTCGGCGACACCTACGGCCTGATCATCTACCAGGAACAGGTCATGGCCATCGCGCAGAAGGTCGCCGGCTACTCGCTCGGCCAGGCGGACCTCCTGCGCCGCGCGATGGGCAAGAAGAAGAAGGAGATCCTCGACAAGGAGTACGTCCCCTTCCGCGACGGAATGGGGCGCAACGGCTTCTCCGACCACGCGGTCAAAACGCTGTGGGACATCCTCGTCCCGTTCTCCGACTACGCGTTCAACAAGGCGCACTCGGCCGCGTACGGGATGATCGCGTACTGGACGGCCTACCTGAAGGCCAACTTCCCGGCCGAGTACATGGCGGCGCTACTCACCTCCGTCCGCGACGACAAGGACAAGTCGGCGATCTACCTCGCCGAGTGCCGGCGGATGGGCATCCAGGTGCTGCCGCCGTGCGTCAACGAGTCCGACGCCGACTTCACCCCCACGGGCACCGACATCCGGTTCGGGCTGACCGCGATCCGCAACGTCGGCGCGAACGTCGTCGCCTCGGTCGTGGCCACCCGCACCGCGAAGGGCGCTTTCGCCGACTTCGGCGATTTCCTCAAGAAGGTCGACGCGGTGGTGTGCAACAAGCGGACCATCGAGGGCCTGATCAAGGGCGGAGCGTTCGACTCGCTCGGCCACACCCGCAAGGGGCTCATCCTCTGTTACGAGGCAGCGGTCGACGCCGTCCTCGACGTCAAGCGCAACGAGGCGATCGGCCAGTTTGACCTGTTCGGCGACGGGTTCGGCGAGGCTGACGCCCCGGACGACGTTTTCGCGGTGCGGGTGTCCGAGGGGGAGTGGGACAAGAAGGTCCTGCTCCAGTTCGAGCGCGAGATGCTCGGCCTCTACGTGTCGGACCATCCGTTGTTCGGTCTCGAGCACGTGCTCGCGGGCGCGGCGGACATGACCATCGCCGCGGCGCTCGCCGAAGGCCAGGGCGAGCCGCAGTCGGTCACCCTCGCCGGCATCCTGTCCTCGGTCAACCGTCGGGTGACCAAGGTTGGCGCGCCGTGGGCACAGGCGGCGCTCGAGGACCTCGAGGGGTCGATCGAGGTGATGTTCTTCCCGGCCACCTACGCGCAGGTCGCGCTGAACATCGCCGAGGACGCGGTCGTCGCCGTGAAGGGGCGCACTGACGCGCGCGAGGACACGGTCAAGCTGATCGCCAGCGACCTCACGGTGCTCGACACGACCGAGGCGCCGCGCGGTCCGATCCGGGTGCGGATCGAGGCGACCCGCTGCACTCCGCCGTTGGTCGGCCGGCTCAAGGACGTGCTGAGCACGCATCCGGGCACGACCGAGGTGCACCTGCACCTGCAAGGCCGCAACGACTTGAACGTCGTGATCGACTACCGCGTGACTCCGTCGGCCGCGCTGATGGGCGACCTCAAGGCGCTGCTGGGACCGGCCGCCGTCTCGACCTGACCCGGGTTGCGTTGGGTGAGCTCGGCCGACGGATCCGTCTCGGAACTACGCGCGGAC
>JAVHVB010000251.1:0-7157 GCA_032160775.1 Pseudonocardiales bacterium
GCCGTTCGAACAGATCCCACGCGGCGGACATCGAGCCGCCGATCACCAGCACGTCGGCGCGGAACCCGGACACGCACCGACCGACCACGGCGCCGAGCGCGCTCATCGCCTCGTCCAGCACGCGGCGCGCCGGCTGGTACCCGTAGCGGGCGGCCTCGGCGATCTCCCGCACGTCGGCGTGCGCGTCACCGCCAGCCGCCGCGAACGCCTGGCGGATCGCGCGGCGCGACACGACGTCCTCGAGCGGTTGTCCGCCGATGCTCATCCGGTGCAGCCGGCCACCTGGCGGCGTGCCCGGGTCGACGACCATCCCGTCGACGAGCCATCCCGAGCCGACGCCGGTGCCGAGCGTCAGCCCGGCCGTCCGGCGGCTGCCGCGGGCGGCGCCGGCCACCCACTCGCCGAGCAGGAACGCGTCGGCGTCGTTCAGGAACGCCATCCGGCCGCGCAGCAAGGTGCCCAGCGCGTCGCCGACGTCCACGCCGTTCAACGCAGCGAACTTGCCGACTCCCTCGAACCGCCCCACGCCCCGCTCGTAGTCGAACGGGTCGGGCATCGCAACGCCCCACCCCGCCCCCGCGGGCGCGCGGAGCGCGTTTCCCGCGCGCCAGAAGCGGTCGATCAGAGTGCCGGCCGTCTCGTCCGCATTGAGCGAGTAGCGCGTCGACTGCCGCACGGTCCAGTCGTTCGGGTCGACCAGCGCGGCGGTGACGTGCGTGCCACCGACGTCCAGGACAGGAACAGGTGCGGCTGCCATCACGGCTCCCATCGACTGGCTGGTTCGGAACTGAGTGGCCGGTTATAACCAGCCACTTAGAGCGAAACTAGCCACTCGACGGAGTTACTGCGTGGCCTTGTACTCGCGGAGCAGGCCGCGGCTGATGATCGTCTTCTGGATTTCCGAGGTGCCCTCGCCGATGAGCAGGAACGGCGCCTCGCGCATGAGCCGCTCGATCTCGTACTCCTTCGAGTAGCCGTATCCGCCGTGGATGCGGAACGAGTCCTGGGTCACCTCGGCGCAGTACTCGGACGCGAGGTACTTCGCCATGCCCGCCTCGACGTCGTTGCGCTCGCCGGCGTCCTTGAGCCGCGCGGCGTTGACCATCATCAGGTGCGCAGCCTCGACCTTGGTCGCCATCTCGGCAAGCTTGAACGCGATCGCCTGGTGATCGGCGATCTGCTTGCCGAAGGTCTTGCGCTGCTGCGCGTACCTGATGGCGAGTTCGAAGGCGCGGATGGAGATGCCGCAGGCGCGCGCCGCGACGTTCACCCGGCCGACCTCGACGCCGTCCATCATCTGGTAGAAACCGCGGCCCCGGCCCGCTTCGCCGCCGAGAATGGCATCGGCCGGCACCCGGACGCCGTCCAGCACCATCTCCGTGGTCTCGACACCCTTGTAGCCCATCTTGTCGATCTTGCCGGGGATCGTGAGGCCCGGCCGCGTCTCGCCGAAGCCCGGCTCCTTCTCGATGAGGAAGGTCGTCATGTTCTTGTACACCGACTCGGCGCCGAGATCGTCCTTGACGAGCGTCGCGACGACACCCGCGCGGGCGCCGTTGGTCAGCCACATCTTCTGGCCGTTGAGGACGTACTCGTCGCCCTCCTGCACCGCCCGGCTCTTAATCGCCGACACGTCCGAGCCGCACTCCGGCTCGGACATCGAGAACGCGCCGCGGATCTCGCCGGTGGCCATCTTCGGCAGCAGCCGCTGCTTCTGCTCGTCGGTGCCGTGCTGGGTGATCATGTACGCGACGATGAAGTGCGTGTTGATCACGCCGGAGACCGACATCCAGCCGCGCGCGATCTGCTCGACGACGAGTGCATAGGTGAGCAGCGACTCGCCGAGACCGCCGTACTCCTCGCCGATCGTCAGGCCGAACAGGCCCATCTCCTTCATGCCTTCGACGATCGCCTCGGGGAACTCGTCCTTGTGCTCGAGTTCGGTGGCGTAGGGCAGGATCTCCTTGTCCACGAAGTCCTTGACGGTGCGCAGGATCTCCTGCTGGATGTCGGTGAGACCGGCGGTCTGGGCGAGGCGGGCCATGGCAGGAAGTATCCCCCGCGACTTGCTCGGACGCCCAAGCACCTGCGGGTGAGATGACTCTCAGGCGGCGGCGCGCGGGTGCACCCGATCCTCGCTAGCCTGCGCCGAAGGCTTGATCAAGGGGGCAGTTTCGTGAACACCAACGCATGCGGGCTGATCGCCGTACTCGTCGTCGCGCCGATCGCGCTCGCCGGCTGTGACAGCAGCAGCGGCGGCGGTCCCGGCCCGGGGACACCCACGCTGAGCTCACAGCCCTCGTCCTCGACGACGCAGGACGAGATCGCCGCCGCGCTGCTCACGCCGACAGACCTCGGGGCGGGCTTCACCAAGGCGGAGTTCCGCCCCAGCAGCAACCCGCTGCCATGCCTGCCGACCGGTGCGCCGCTCGAGGAGAAGTTCTCGGCCACGGTGTCGGCCGGCACCGCGCTGGTGAGCAACGCCGGCGGCGCATCGTTCAGCGAGGAGGTGCGCCTCTACCCCGACGAGGCGACGGCGCAGCAGGTGGTCGCGTACATCAGCCAGGGACTCGACTGCCGAACCGGTCAGCTCGCGCTGACCGGCCCGGCCCAGACGATCGACATCGGCAAGCAGCAGGACATCACGTCGACCGTCAACGCCGACGGCGCGTTCGCCGTGCAGACGAGCGCGCCCCGCTTCAACATCGTCCTCGCCGCCGCCCGGCTCGGCCGTTCGGTGACCCTGTTCGCCTTCCTGAAGACGAAGTCGACGCCGGACTCGGCGCTGCCCAACCCGATCCAGGTCGTCGCGAAGGCACTCGACAAGATCAGGAGCTGAGGCTTACCGCAGATCGAACCGGTCGAGGTTCATGACCTTGTCCCAGGCGGCGACGAAGTCGCGGACGAACCGCTCCTTCGCGTCGTCCTGCGCGTACACCTCTGCGATCGCGCGCAGCTGCGAGTTGGCGCCGAAGACCAGGTCGACCGCGGTGGCCGTCCACTTGACCTCGCCGGTCGCCCGGTCCCGTCCCTCGTAGACGTTCTCCGCGGTCTCGGCCGGCTGCCACTCGGTGCGCTGGTCGAGCAGGTTCACGAAGAAGTCGGTGGTCAGGGTCGCCGGCCGGTCGGTGAGGACGCCGAGCTCGCCGGACGTGACACCCAGCGCGCGCAACCCGCCGACGAGGGCGGTCGTCTCCGGCGCGGTCAGGTTGAGCAGGAAGGCCCGGTCGACCAGCCGCTGCTCGGGCGGCAACTTGTCGCCCGCGCGCAGGTAGTTGCGGAACCCGTCCGCGACCGGTTCCAGCACGGCGAACGCCTCGACATCGGTGTCCTCCTGGGACGCGTCCGTGCGGCCCGGCGCGAACGGCACAGTGACCTCGAAGCCGGCGTCCCGCGCCGCCTTCTCGACGCCGGCCGCGCCGGCGAGCACGATCAGGTCAGCGAGTGAGACCTGCCTGCCGAAACCCTGCCGCACCTGCTCCAGCGTCTGCAGCACCGTCGCGAGCTCGGCCGGGTTGTTCACCGCCCAGTCCTTCTGTGGCGCGAGCCGGATCCGGGCACCGTTGGCGCCGCCACGCTTGTCGGTGCCGCGGAAGGTCGCCGCGGCCGCCCACGCGGTCGTGACGAGCTCGGTCACCGACAGGCCGGACTCCAGCACCTGCGCCTTGAGCGCTGCGACGTCGGCGTCACCGATGAGCTCGCCCTCGACGGGCGGCACCGGGTCCTGCCAGAGCTGCGGCTCGGCCACCCACGGGCCGAGGTAGCGCGCGAGCGGTCCCATGTCGCGGTGCAGCAGCTTGTACCAGGCCTTGGCGAACGCCTCGGCCAGCTCGTCCGGGTGCTCCAGCCAGCGCCGGGTGATCTGCTCGTACGCGGGGTCGGCGCGCAGCGCCAGATCGGTGGTCAGCATCGTCGGCAGCCGCTTCGCGGACGCGTCGAACGGATCCGGGATGACCGGCTCGGCGCTTTTCGCGACCCACTGCTTCGCGCCGGCCGGGCTCTCGGTCAGCTCCCACTCGTGGCCGTAGAGCAGCTCGAGGAAGCCGTTGCCCCACTTCGTCGGAGTCGGCGTCCAGACGACCTCGAGGCCGCTGGTGATCGTGTCGCCGCCCTTGCCGCTGCCGTAGGTGTTGCGCCAGCCGAGGCCCTGCGCCTCGATCGGCGCCGCCTCGGGCTCCGGGCCGACGTGGTCGGGCGCCGTCGCGGCACCGTGCGTCTTGCCGAACGAGTGACCGCCGACGATCAGCGCCGCCGTCTCCTCGTCGTTCATCGCCATCCGGCGGAACGTCTCGCGGATGTCCCGGGCCGCCTTGACCGGATCCGGTTCGCCGTTCGGGCCCTCCGGGTTGACGTAGATCAGCCCCATCTGGACGGCGCCGAGGTCGCCGGACAGCTCGCGGTCGCCGCTGTAGCGCTCGTCGCCGAGCCAGGTGTCCTCGGGACCCCAGAAGATCTCCTCTGGTTCCCAGATGTCCGGGCGGCCGAAGCCGAAGCCGAAGGTCCGGAACCCCATCGACTCGAGCGCGACGTTGCCGGCGAAGACGAGCAGGTCGGCCCAGGAGACCTTGGTGCCGTACTTCTGCTTGACGGGCCAGAGCAGCCGGCGCGCCTTGTCGAGGTTGGCGTTGTCCGGCCAGCTGTTCAGCGGGGCGAAGCGCTGCGCGCCCTGCCCGCCGCCGCCGCGGCCGTCGGCGATGCGATAGGTGCCCGCCGCGTGCCAACTCATCCGGATGAACAGTGGGCCGTAGTGCCCGTAGTCGGCCGGCCACCAGTCCTGCGAGGTGGTCATGACGTCAATGACGTCTTGTTTCAGTGCTTCGACGTCCAGCTTCTTGAACTCTTCGGTGTAGTCGAAGTCCTCGCCCAGCGGGTTGGACCTGGCCGAGTGCTGGTGCAGGACCTGCAGGTTCAGTTGGTTCGGCCACCAATCCCGGTTGGTGTGCGGCCGGCGCTCCGGCTTGGGCGTCGGGGACGGGATTGCTGGGTTCTCGCTCTCGGACACGTCAGCCCTTCTGTTGTGTTGACAGTCTCGTTGTTCCTGCTGTGGACGTTGAACTTGCGCAGTCGGGGCACGAGCCCCAGTAGATGACCTCTGCCTCGCCGATCTCGTAGCCCGCCGCGTCGGCGGCGGTCAGACACGGCGCCTCGCCGACCGCGCAGTCGACGTCGGCGATGGCACCGCACGAGCGGCAGACGACGTGGTGGTGGTTGTCGCCGATGCGCGCCTCGTACCGGGCGACCGAGCCCATCGGCTGGATGCGCCGCAGCAGGCCGGCGTCAGTGAGCACCCGCAGCACGTCGTAGACCGCCTGGTGCGACACGTCGCCGAGTTCGGCACGCACCGCGCCGATGATCGAGTCGGTGTCGGCGTGCGGGCGCTGATGCACCGCGCCGAGGACGGCCAGCCGCGGACGGGTCACGCGCAGGCCGGTCCCGCGCACCATGACCTCGTATTCCGTCACGGTGGGCACGGGCCGAGTCTCGTCCGCTTTCTGGAACGAGTCAAGAATTGGTCTGAACCGGCTCCCGCACCTGGCTGAGGAAGTCGTCGATCGAGCGCCAGGTCGTGGCGGGCGCTTCCGGACCGCTCAGCACGCCGAGGTGGCTACCTGGCGCGGTCTCGAAGCGCACCGACCGCGCGCCGGTGAGCACCTCCGTCGCGCGCTGGACGCAGGCGACCGGTGCGATCACGTCGCTGGTGCCGGCCACGATGAGGACGTCCTGGCGGACGTCGGCGAGCCGGACGACCCGGTCCGGCGCGAGCGGCAGCAGGCCGTCGTTGAGTGCGTTGTTCTGCACGATGTGGTGATACAGCTGCGCGTACAGCCGGCCCGGGTAGCCCGGCATCAGCCCGATGAACCGGTCGACGGCCTCCATCCGACCCAGCGTCTCGGTGTCGTGCAGGTTGCGCAGGACGAACCACGGCTTGGTCAGCTCGCGCTGCAGCGCGGTGGCCTTGAAGCTCGCCCGCACCGCCCACGCCGGCAGCCCGCCCGCGACCCGGAACGTCGTGGAGAGCAGCCGCCCGCCGGTGACCCGGCCGATCGAGCGCAGCGGCGCCAGGTAGCTGATCTTGCTGTAGTCGATCGGCGTGGCCACCGCGGCGATCGAGCGCAGCGGCAGATCGTCGTGCGCCGCGGCGGTGAGCAGCGTGAGCGTGCCGCCGAGGCTCCACGTGACGACGTCCACGGGCCGCCCGCCGTGCCGTGCGGAAACGCGGCGCAGCGTCGTCGGGATGATCCGGTCGAGCCAGTCCTCGAAGCCCATCCCGCGGTCGGCGAAGCCGATCTCGCCGAAGTCGACGACGTAGACCGGCCGGCCGCTCGACACGAGGTGCCGCGCCAGGCTCTGGTCCGTGCGTAGATCGAAACAGGTTATGTGCACGGCCAGCGGCGGGATCAGCAGGATCGGGTCGCCGCTCACATCGAGCGCGTCGTAGCGCCGCAACACCGCGTGCGGCTCGTCGTGCACCACCCGCGACGGGGCGGGCATGTGCTGCTCGACGCCGCCGCGCACATAGTGCGACCACGCGTTGCCGGCGGCGGCGGTCACGGTCTCGAGCATTACCGGAGAGTAACTTGCCGCCTCCGCCGGCCGGGCGCGCCTACCGGCCTGCGGGCCGGGACCGCGCCACGATTTGCCCGGTATCAGGGTTCACCCAGGAGGCCTGCCATGGACGAATCGCTAGCCCGCCGGCTCGGCGCCGAGTTCCTCGGCACGTTCGTGCTCGTCTTCGTCGGCTGCGGCGCGGCGATCCTCGACAACGGCAACGGCGGCATCGACTATTTCGGGGTCGCGATGGCCTTCGGCGTCGCGGTCATGGTGATGGTCTACGCGGTCGGCGCGATCTCCGGTGGGCACTTCAACCCGGCCGTGACGATCGGGCTCGCCGTCGCCCGCCGCTTCCCGTGGGCCGACGTCATCGCGTACGTCATCACCCAGGTCGTGGCGGCCACCGTCGCGGCGCTCGTGCTCTACGGCGTGGCCCGCTCGCACGACGGCTTCTCCGCCAAGGACTCCGGCTTCGCGTAGAACGGCTTCGAGGATCACTCGCCGTCGGGGTACGGCCTCAGCGTCGAGATCCTCTTGGAGATCCTCCTCACCGCGATCTACCTGTACGAGATCATCGGCTCGACCCACGTTCCCGCACAGGCCGC
>JAVHVB010000252.1:0-4006 GCA_032160775.1 Pseudonocardiales bacterium
GGCCGGCCGGGAGCCGATGTCTTGCTCGCCGGTCCCGGAGGTACATCCGGCCAGCACCATGAGCGCAGCAAGGACGGCCAGAACCCTTGTCATCACGGGTGCGAGGATAGGCCGTGTGAGCTTTAGATCCGGCTTCGCGTGCTTCGTCGGCCGGCCCAACGCCGGAAAGTCGACGCTCACCAACACCCTGGTCGGCGACAAGATCGTGATCACCAGCGACAAGCCGCAGACCACGCGGCACGCCGTGCGCGGTGTGCTGACCCGCGCGGACGCGCAGCTCGTCCTCGTCGACACCCCGGGACTGCACCGGCCGCGAACGCTGTTGGGCCAGCGGCTCAACGACGTCGTCCGGGCCACGCTGGCCGACGTGGACGTGATCGGGTTCTGCATCCCCGCCGATCAGCGGATCGGCCCGGGCGACCGGTTCATCGCCCGCGAACTGGGCGGGGTCCGAGCGCCGGTTGTCGCAATCGTGACCAAGACCGACGCGGTGTCCAAGCAGCGGGTCGCCGAGCAGCTGGTCGCCGCCGGGCAGCTGGGTGAATTCGTCGACATCGTGCCGGTGTCGGCGGTTCGCGGCGACCAGGTGCAGCTGCTCGCCGACCTGTTCATCGGGCACCTGCCGGAGGGACCGCAGCTCTACCCGGACGGCGTCATCACCGACAACGACGTCGAGACCCGGATCGCCGAGCTGGTCCGTGAGGCGGCCCTGCACGGTGTGCGGGACGAGCTGCCGCACTCGATCGCGGTGACGGTCGACGAGCTGACCCGGCGCGACTCCGGGTTGCGCGAGGTCTTCGCCACCATCCACCTCGAGCGGGACAGTCAGAAGGGCATCGTCATCGGACCCGGCGGGGCGCGGTTGAAGCAGATCGGGACGACCGCGCGGCCGGCGATCGAGGCGTTGCTCGGCGAGCGGGTCCACCTCGCGCTGCACGTCGCCGTGGAGCGCGACTGGCAACGGGACCCGAAGAAGCTGGACCGGCTCGGTTTCTGACGTGTTCGAGACGTATCGGTCGGTCTTTCGCATCCCCGGCGCGCGCGCGTTCTGCGCGGCGTCGTTCATCGCCCGGATGCCGCTGGCCATGTACGCGCTCGGGATCGTGCTCGCGATCTCCGCGCGGGACGGGAAGTACGGCTTCGCCGGCGTGCTCAGTGCCATTTACGTGTTCGGCAACGCGGTCGGGGTGCCCGTCCTGTCGATCCTGGTGGACCGGCTCGGTCAGCGCCGGCTGGTGCCGCCGGCCGGGGCCGTGCACCTGGTCGCCGGCCTCGCCTTCGCGGTGATGCTGAAGACCGACGTCCCGGACTGGTCGCTCGCCATCCCGGCGTTCGTCTTCGGCCTGAGCTACCTGCCGTTCGGTTCCCTGGTCCGGGCTCGCTGGTCCCTCCTGCTCGACGGCAAGCCGGCGTTGTCGACGGCGTTGTCGGTCGAATCGGTGCTCGACGAGGTGATCTTCGTGATGGGGCCGCTCATCGCGACGGTGCTCGCGACCCAGATCGACGCGGTGCTCGTCATCTACCTGGGCGTCATTCTGGTGACCGGCGGCGGCCTGCGGCTGGCATCGCTGCGGGCGACCGACCCGCCCGTGCATCCACGCGGCGAGGCAGGGCACGTCTCGGCGCTGCGGTCGCGCGGAATGGTCCTGCTCTCGCTCGCCTCCGTCGGCATGGGCGCGGTCTTCGCCAGCGCCGAAGTCTCGATGGTCGCGTTCTGCGGGCAGCACGGGCATCGTGGCTGGAGCGGCTTCGCGCTGGCCGCGATCGCTGTCGGCAGCGCCACCGCCGGGCTGGCCTACGGCGCGGTCGAGTGGCGGACGAGCATCCTGCGCCGGTACCGGATGCAGTCGGTCCTGTTCGCGTTGCTCCCCGCCGTGTTGCTCGCCGCGACGAACGTGCCTGTCCTGACGGCGTGCGCGTTCGTGCTCGGGCTGGGCATCGCTCCCGCCCTGATCACCATGTTCGGCTTGGTCCAGCAGATCGTGCCGGCGCGAGCGCTCACCGAGGGCCTGTCGTGGATCGGCACCGGGCTGAACATCGGCTACGGCGCAGGTGCCGCACTGGTCGGCGGCATCGCGGACGCGCACGGAGCCCGGACGGCATTCCTGGTCGTCGTCGGTTCGTCTCTGACGGTCGGCGTTTTCGGACTCGCGCTCCGCGACCAGGCTGTCGACGCCGCGGCTACCGCGGATCGTCCGACCCCGGTGGCACCATGAGCACGTGCCGTTGTACCGCGACGAAGCGGTCGTCCTCCGGGTCCACAAGCTGGGCGAGGCCGACCGCATCATCACGCTGCTGACCCGGCGGCACGGCCGGGTGCGCGCGGTGGGCAAGGGCGTCCGGCGGACCAGCTCGAGATTCGGCGCGCGGCTGGAGCCGGGCAGCCACATCGATGTCCAGCTGTACTCGCGGCTGCCCGAGGGCCAGGCCGCGCCCGGTGGCCGGCGCGGGCTCGACGTCGTGCAGCAGACCGAGTCGCTGGGCGCGTTCGGTGCGCAGCTCGCCCGCGACTACGGGGGCTGGACGGCGGCGTCCGCCATCTGCGAGACCGCTGAGCGGCTGACGGAGGAGGGTGAACCGGCGCTGCGGCTGTACCTGCTCGTCGTGGGTGCGCTGCGCGCACTGGTCGCGCGTGAGCACGACGCCGGGCTGGTGCTGGACGCGTTCCTGATCCGGGCGATGTCCAACGCCGGGTGGGAACCGGCGCTGCTCGAGTGTGCGAAGTGTTCCCGGCCCGGGCCGCACGCCGCGTTCAACGTGCCGGCCGGCGGCGCGATGTGTGAGGACTGTCGTCCGGCCGGGTCGGCCCGTCCGCAGCCGGCGACGATCGCGCTGATGGCCGCGTTGCTCAGCGGGAACTGGACGGTGGCCGATGCGAGCGCCGACGCCGAGCGTCGCGAGGGCAGTGGGCTGGTGGCGGCCCACCTGCAGTGGCATCTGGAGCGTGGCCTGCGCTCACTCCCGCTGGTCGACCGCAGCTGAGGAGTTGATGGTAGTAACCCGCGGCGGCGGGCACTGCCCGATCAAGGGTTGCGCTACGAGGTGCGGCGGGCGAACCAGACCTCCTCGACCGGCCACTGCCGCGCCCACTCGACGGGAACGTACTCGGTGCCGGTCTCGGCGCCGTCCGGGGCGTACACCTCGATCAGGTCTTCGACCTCGAACCCACAAGCGCGCAGCACCCGGATCCACTCGCCGTGGCCGAGGTGGAACTCCACGCCCGGATCTGATTCCCAGCTCATCCGGTGCAGGCCGGCCAATGGCCGCAGCAGCCGATCGGTGGCGACGCCGACGTCCGGTACGCAAAGTTGCAGCAGCGTGGAATTGCGCAGGAACACGAGCCGGCCGCCGGGGCGCAGCAACCGGGCGGCCTCCGGCACCCAACGGTAGGGGTCGCACCAGATTGAGGCGCCGTATTCGCTGATCGCCAGATCGAAGCGGGCATCGGCGAGCGGGGCGTGTTCGGCGTCGGCGTGCACGAGGGGGTAGTGCAGGTCGAACTCGTGCTGCATCTGCTTGGCGGTTGCCAGTTGCCGCGCCGAGTTGTCGATCCCGATCGGCCTGCCGCCGGCACGGGCAACCCACGCCGACACGTAGCCGGTGCCGCAGCCCAGTTCGACGACGTCGGCGCCGGCTACGCCGTCGGGCAGCATCGGCACCTGCGCCTGCGCCACGTGGAAGCTGCCCCAGGTGGGTTCGGGCTGCGCCCACAGGCGCCGGGCGGCGGGTGCGTAGTCGGCCGCGAGTTGGTCCCAGTGCGCGCGGTTCGTCTGGACGTACGACACGGTCAGTCCACGACCGGCGAGAAGTGCCCCGGCAGGGTCAATGGCATCACGATCGGCACAACGTCCATGGCGCCAGTCTGGCCTCGCCGTGCAACGCTGTTCCGCCGCCTGGCGTCTTATGGGGTATGCGGACGCGGTCGGTTGCTGTGGCGGTGCTGCTCGTTGCCGCGATCGCCGGCTGTTCGGGTTCGGCCGGGTCCGGCCAAGTGACGCCGTCCGGA
>JAVHVB010000253.1:0-4866 GCA_032160775.1 Pseudonocardiales bacterium
GTGGTGAAGCCGAGTGCCAGCGCGAACAGCAGCACTATCGGCATGTAGGGGGCGAGCATCTGGGTGCTGTACTCCCTTCGTTCGGCCGGGCCTGCGAATTGCTAGTCGCGTTCCACAGGCTAGTCAGAGGCTATCCGCGGGCGTTCGTCACCGGATCGGTGGGGTGAGCCGGGTGAGCACGTTGATGACGCGGTCGGAAACGTCACCGTCGTGCGGGTCGGTGAGGTTGGCCAGCAGCTTGAGCACGAAGCGCATCAGCGCCGGATGCGGCAGACCGTGCCGGGTGCACGCCTGCATCACCTTCGGGTTGCCGATCAGCTTCACGAACACCGCGCCGAGCCGGTAATACGCGCCCCACTCGTCCCGCATGCGGTCCGGATACGCCTCCAGCGCGCGCTCGCGGCTCGGGCCGGCCGGCCGGGCGAGCGCCTGGACGGCCGCCTCGGCGGCGAACTTCCCGGACTCCATCGCGTACGGGATGCCCTCACCGTTGAACGGGTTCACCGACCCGCCGGCGTCGCCGACGAGCAGCAGCCCGCGGGTGTAGTGCGGCGTGCGGTTGAAACCCATCGGCAGCGCCGCGCCACGGGTGGGGCAGGTGGCGTTCTGCTCGCGCAGCCCCCACTCGTCCGGCGTGTTGTCCAGCCAGCGGGTCAGCATGCCGCGGTAGTCGGTCTTCTGGAAGCCGGCACTGGAGTTGAGCACCCCGAGGCCGGCGTTCACGGTGCCGTCGCCCATGCCGAAGATCCAGCCGTAACCGGGCAGCAGCGCCGACTCGTTCGGCTTGCCGTCCCACAGTTCCAGCCAGGACTCGAGGTAGTCGTCGTGCGTCTTCGGGCTGGTGTAGTAGCGGCGGACGGCCACCCCGAGCGGCCGGCGGTCGTTGCGATGCACGCCGAGGTGCTGCGCGAGCTTGCCGGAGACGCCCTCGCAGGTGAGCACCAGCGGGGCGCGGAAGCTGACCGGCTTCTTGTCTGCCGTGCGGCCCTGCACACCGACGACCCGGCCCGCCGCGTCGAGCAGCGGCTCGGTGGCCGAGGTCTGCTCGTAGAGCCGGGCGCCGGCCTTCACCGCCTGGTTGGCCAGCATCGCGTCCAGGTCGGCGCGCGGCCGGACGAGCCCGAACGGCGGGAAGCTGGTGAGGTCGGGCCAGTCGAGGTGCAGCCGCTGGCCGCCGCCGATTACCCGCAGCCCGCGGTTGTGCAACCAGCCGTTGGCCTCGCTGACGTCGATGCCCATCTCGACGAGGGCGCGGGTGCCGCGCGGGGTCAGCCCGTCGCCGCACACCTTCTCCCGCGGGAAGGTGGTCTTCTCGAGCACTGCGACGTCCAGCCCGGCGCTGGCCAGCCAATACGCGGCGCTGCTGCCCGAAGGCCCGGCGCCGACGACGATGACGTCGGCGTCGTTCGCGGCGACTCCGGATCCAGCAGCCGTCGGCTCTGGGCGAACCTCGGCGACCGGTGCAGACATCGCGGGCTCCTGTGCGGACGATCGGCAGACTTTGTGAATAGCTTCACGAGCGGTTCTCGCTGAGTCTATTCCTGCCCGAAACGACCAGCTATCGGGGGCGACTACGGGTTCTGCGGGTGCTGCTCGTTCTGCTCGGACTGGTCCTCGCCAGACTCCTGCTCGGTGCTCGCGGCGCGGTGGGGATCCGCGTCGATGCCGTGCTTCTCCTGGGCGTACTCACCGTGCAGCTGCGAATCGAATGCGCCGTGCTTCTCGGCGCTGAACTCCCCATGCACGGCGGGGTCGTACGCGCCGTGGGTCTCCGGATGGAACGGGCCGTGGATGTTCGGCTCGTAGGCGCCGTGCGTCGTGGGATGCAACGGGCCGTGGATATTCGGCTCGAACGCACCGTGGGACATCGGGTGGTAGGCCCCGTGGTACGCCGGATCGAACGCACCGTGGGTCATCGGGTGATACGCGCCGTGGACGGCCGGGTTGAAGTCGCCATGCGTGGTCGGATGGAACGGCCCGTGCATGGTCGGCACGTACTCGCCGTGCGTCGCCGGCGCGAATTGCCCGTGGGCCGCCGGGTCGTAGACGCCGTGGTAGGACGGATCGAACGCGCTGTGTTTCGCCCGGTCGAACTCGCCGTGCATCGACGCGGAGTACACCCCGTGCACTTCCGGGTGGAACGCACCGTGTTTCGCCGGGTCGTACTGCCCGTGGTGCGCCGGGTGGAATGCGCCGTGTCCGTTTGCGGCGAAAGCACCGTGCACGGCCGGATCGTAGGCGCCGTACACACTCGCGTCCCACTGATCGCGGCCGGCTACGAACTGTGCAGGGTGCTCGGCGTTCGACTGCGCCGACTGGCCCCCCTGGTCTTGCTGCGGGTGCTGATCGTTCTCGGGGGGATTCGTCATGACCCGAGCATCCTCGCCATTGTCAACCGGCGCGCGGTGGATCTAAGCGTGCGCCTCCGCGGCCCTCACTTCCGCGGCCGTCACTTCCGCGGCGGGCAGCCGCACCATGCCGAGCACCGCCAGCCCGGCGAGCACGCCGAGGATGCCGGAGACCAGGAACGCCCACTGCACCCCGCTGACGGCAGCCGCGTGCACGGCATCGTCGAGTTGGTTACGCACCGCGGTAGGTGCCGCCTTCAGCAGCGCCGGCGCCTGGCCGCCGGACACCGCGCGGGCGACGCCGGACGCGCCGTCGATGCCGTGGCCGGCGAGGACATGCTCGGCGCGCGCCTCGAACACCGAGCCGAGCGCGGCGATGCCCAGCGCGAAGCCGAGTTGCCGTCCGGTGTTCACCGCGCCGGCGGCCATGCCGCCACGCTGCACCGGGACCGCGCTCATGGCGGCGTTGCTGAACGTCGGAGTCGCCATGCCGACGCCGATGCCGACGAGCACGAAGCCGGGGATGAGCGCGGGCCAGCTGGCCGACCCGTGGACGAGCGCGGCACTGACGAGTCCGCCGATGCCGACCAGCAGCACTCCGCTGCCGATGATCGGGCCCGGCCGCGCCGCTTGCAGGCGCCGGCCGATCGCGGCCGAGACGACGAACGCCGCAAGAGAAAGAGGAAGACCGGTCAGCCCGGCCTTGATAGGCGACAGGCCGAGCACCGACTGCAGCCAGATGGAGGTGTAGGTGAACGACGCGAACGCGGCGAGGGTCAGCATGGTCGCGGCGAGCAGGATCCCGACGAACGACCGGTTGCGCATCAGGCCGAGGTCGAGCATCGGCTGGGCCGTGTGCGTCTCGATCAGGAGGAAGGCGATGAGCAGCAGCGGGCAGGCGAGCAGCCACGCCCAGGTCGCCGGTTGCGACCAGCCGTGCTCGTTGGCGTGGATCAGTCCGTACGTCAGCGTTGCTGCCGCGGCGGTGAAGGTGACGATGCCGCCGAGGTCGACGCGCCCGCGGACCGGTGCGTGCGCGTCCTTGAGGCCGACCGCGCACAGTGCGATGGCGAGCACGCTGACCGGCAGGTTGACGAAGAAGATCCAGCGCCACGAGATGCCCTCGGTGAGCAGCCCGCCGGCGATCGGGCCGATCGCCGCCGACGCGCCGGCGACGGCGCCCCACATGCCGTACGCGACGCCGCGGTCGCGGCCGGAGTAGTTGCTGTTGAGCAGGGCGAAGGTGGTCGCGAACATGGCGGCGGCGCCGAGGCCCTGCACGGCGCGGGCGCCGATCAGCACACCGTCGTTCGGGGCGAGCCCGCACACCAGCGACGACGCGGCGAACAGCGCGAGCCCGGCGACGTAGGCCCGGCGGTGACCGACGAGGTCGGCGATCGAGCCCGTGCCCAGGACGAGGGCGGCGAGGACCAGCGCGTACGCGTCGACCACCCATTGCAGCGACCCGAACGAGGTCTTCAGGTCCTCTGCCATGTCCGGTAGCGCGACGTTCACGATCGTGACGTCGACCAGCAGCATGAAGGTGCCGAGGCACACCGTGAGAAGTGGCAGCCACTTGCGCATGCCCTTCACCCTGCCACCCGCGCATGACAACACGAGCCGTCACGCCGGTTGATCAACAGGGCCGAACCCCCGCTATCGGCGGCTATCGGCGGAGTTCGGTCCTGTTGATCACGAGACGGGAGTGGGACCTACTTCACGCCGAGCAGGTCGATGACGAAGATCAGCGTCTTGCCGGACAGTCGGTGGCCGCCGCCGGCCGGGCCGTACGCGAGCTCCGGCGGGATGGTGAGCTGTCGCCGGCCGCCGACCTTCATCCCGGGGATGCCGTCCTGCCAGCCCTGGATCAGACCGCGCAGCGGGAACTCGATCGACTCGCCGCGATTCCACGAGGCGTCGAACTCCGCACCGGTGTCGAATTCGACGCCGACGTAGTGCACCTCGACGGTCTCGCCGGGCTTCGCCTCGCGACCGTCGCCGACAACGACGTCGTCGATGGTGAGTTCCTTCGGGGCGGCCCCGTCCGGTCGGTCGATCTCAGGTTTCGTCAATGCCATGCCGTCCACGATTTCACATGGCACTCGATAGCGTCGTCGGCGTGGACATCCACGACGCTGCCACCGCCGACCTCGATGCCCGGACGCTGTACGAGATCCTCGCCTTGCGCTCGGCGGTGTTCGTGGTCGAGCAGGACTGCGTCTACCTGGACGCTGACGGCCGCGACCTCGAGCCCGACGCCCGGCAGCTCTGGATCGAGCGTGACGGTTCGGTGGTGGCCACCCTGCGTCTGCTGCGCGACCCGGACGGCTGCGCGCGGATCGGCCGGGTGGCGACGGCCGGCCCGGCCCGGCACGGCGGGCTCGCCGAGGCACTGATGCGCCGGGCCCTGGAACTCGCACCGTCCGGTGATGTCGTGCTCGGTGCGCAGAGCTACCTGGAGCCGTGGTACGCCCGGTTCGGTTTCGTCCGCGACGGCGAGGACTACCTGGACGACGGC
>JAVHVB010000254.1:0-2737 GCA_032160775.1 Pseudonocardiales bacterium
GGAACCGCTCCAGGAAGGTCGGGTCGTCGGCGTACTCGCGGCGCAGGACCTTCACCGCGACCGTACGGCCGAGCACGGTGTCCTCGGCCCGCCAGACCTCGCCCATGCCGCCAGCGGCGATGCGCTCGGTCAGGCGGTAGCGGGTGCCCAGCACCCGATCGGTCCCGGGAGTGCTCATCGCCCGAGCACCGCCCGCATGACAGTCTGGGCGATCGGCGCCGCCAGGCCGTTGCCGGTGATCTCGTTCTGCCGGGCTCCGTCCTCGACGATGACCGCCACCGCGACCTTGGGGTCGGTGTCGGCCGGAGCGAAGGAGACGAACCAGGCGTGCGGGGTACGGCCGGCGCCCTGCTGCGCGGTGCCGGTCTTGCCCGCCACCTTGATGCCGGGGATCTGCCCGTTGGTGCCGGTGCCCTGGTCGACGACCTTGATCATCATCTGGGTGAGGGATGCCGCGGTCTGCGGACTGACCGCAGTGCCCAGCGCGCGAGGCTTGGTGGTGTCGAGCACAGACAGGTCCGGCGCCTGCACCTCGCGAATCAGGTAGGGCGCCATCAGCACGCCACGGTTGGCGATCGCCGCCGCCACCATCGCCATCTGCAACGGGGTGGCCCGCACGTCGAACTGCCCGATGGCCGACTGCGCCGTCTGTGGCGGGTTGGGCGCCTCGGGGAAGTGGCTGGCGACGGAGCGCATCGGCACCTGGAAGGCCTGGTCGAAGCCGAACTTGTCGGCCTGGGTGCGCAGCACGTCGGCCCCGAGGTCGAGCCCGATGTGGCCGAAGGCGACGTTGCAGGAGTTCTCCAGCGCGATCGTGAGCGTCGCCACACCGCTCGAGGTGCACGGGCCGCCGTTCTCGTTCGGCAGGTCGCTCGACGTCTGCGGGAGGTTCAGCCGCGCCGCGTTGTCGACCTTGGTGTCCGGGCTGTACTTCCCGCTCTCGAGCGCCGCTGCCGCGGTCACCAGCTTGAACGTCGAACCGGGCGGATACGTCTGGCGCAACGCCCGGTCGAGCATCGGCCGGGACTTCAGCAGACTGAGGCGGTCGTAGTTCTTGCGCACCGTCGCGGTGTCGTGGCTGGACAGCTCGTTCGGGTCGTAGGAGGGGGTGCTCACCAGCGCGAGGATCGCGCCGGTGCTGGGGTCGATCGCGACGACGGCACCGCGCGCGTGCAGCTTGCCCAGACCGTCGTACGCCGCCTTCTGCGCTGCCGGGTTGAGGGTCAGCGCGACGCTGCCGCCCTTGGGCTGGGCGCCGGTGAGCAGGTCGATCACCCGGCGGACGAAGAGGCTGTCGTCGGTGCCGGCGAGGATCGAGTTGGCTGCCTGCTCGATGCCGCTGCTGCCGTAGACGATCGAGTAGAACCCGGTGGCCGGGGCGTAGAGCTTGCCCGCGGAGTACTTGCGGAGGTACTTCAGCCGGTCATTGGTCGCGACGCTTTGGGCGATCGGCTTTCCGCCGACCAGGATCGGGCCGCGCTCCCGGGAGTACTCCTCGGCGATCAGTCGCGGGTTGTGGCTGTCATGGTGCAGCGCGTCGGCCCGCACCACCTGCAGGTAGTTGGCGTTGAGCAGCAGCAGACCGAAGAGCAGCATCACGGCCACCGACAGCCGTCGCAGGGGCGCGTTCATAGTCGGACCACCTGGGTCGTGGCGTCGGCCATCGACGGCGCCGGCGGGGGTGCCGGCCGCCGGGCGGCGTCGCTGATGCGGGCCAGCAGGGCGACCAGGGCCCAGTTGGCCACCAGCGACGAGCCGCCGTAGGACAGGAACGGCATCGTGAGGCCGGTCAGCGGGATGAGGCGGGTGACACCGCCGACGACGACGAAGACCTGCAGGGCCAGGCTGAAGGCGAGGCCGGCCGCGAGCAGCTTGCCGAACGAGTCGCGTACGGCGATCGCGGTGCGCAGACCGCGCTGCACGACGATCGCGTAGAGGATCAGCAGCGCCATGATGCCGGTCAGGCCGAGCTCCTCGCCGATCGCCGCGACGATGAAGTCGGTCTGCGCGTAGGGCACGATGTCGGGCCGGCCCTGGCCGAGGCCCTTGCCGAGCAGGCCGCCGCTGCCCATGCCGAACAGGCCCTGCACCAGCTGGTAGCTGTCGCTGTCGATGTTGCGCGGCGCGAACGCGTGCAGCCAGATGTCGACGCGCTCGTGCACGTGGCTGAACGCCGACCAGGCGAGGAACGAGCCGGAGATGAAGAGCAGGACGCCGATCAGCAGCCACGACAGCCGCTCGGTAGCGACGTAGAGCATCGCGACGAAGACGCCGAAGAACAGCAGCGAGGTGCCGAGGTCGCGCTCGAAGACGAGGACGCCGAGGCTGGCCACCCAGGCCACCACGACCGGGCCGAGGTCGCGGCCGCGCGGCAGGTCGATGCCGGCGATCCGCCTGCTGGCCAGGGCGAGGACGTCGCGCTTGACCACGAGGTAGCCGGCGAAGAACACGAGCAGGACGATCTTGGCGATCTCACCGGGCTGGAAGGAGAAGCCGGCGAGCCGGATCCAGATCCGCGCGCCGTTGATCGTGGTCCCGATGCCGGGCAGCAGCGGAAGCAGCAGCAGGACGAGACCGGCAAGCATCGCGGTATAGGTGAAGCGCTGCAGCACCCGGTGGTCGCGCACCAGCAGGAGCATGACGATGAACAGCACGACACCGACGGCGGTCCAGGTCAGCTGGGCGGGTGCTGCCGCCGCCGGGACGTCGTGCCCCAGCTGCTTGGCGCGGTCGGGGT
>JAVHVB010000255.1:0-5494 GCA_032160775.1 Pseudonocardiales bacterium
ACGTCAGTCCGGTCATCCTGTTGATCGAGGACGCGCAGCACGCCGACCCGGCGCTGCTGGACTTCCTCGACCACTTGGTCGACTGGGCGCGCACGTCGCCGATCTACGTCCTCGTCCTCGCCCGTTCAGAGCTCGACGGGCAGCGGCCCGGCTGGGCGTCCGGGCGCAATCGGACCGCCCTCACCCTCGACCCGCTCGACCCGCGGTCGATGGAGACCCTGCTCGACGCCCTGGTGCCGGGCATGCCCGCGTCTGCCGTCGCGGCCATCGCGGCGCAGGCCCAGGGCAATCCCCTGTTCGCCGTCGAAACGGTGCGGTCACTGATCGACCGGGATGCGGTCGTTCCGATGGACGGCGTGTACCGGCTCGTCGGCGACGTCGGGCAGCTGTCCGTGCCGGACAGCCTGCACGCGCTGCTCGCAGCACGGCTCGACGCACTCGACCCCGAGCTCCGATCCCTGGTCGCCGACGCCGCGGTGCTCGGCTCGAGCTTCCCGGCCGAGGCACTGGCAGCCGTAACGGGCCGCGACGCTGCCGGGATAGCCGCTGGGCTGGCCGAGTTGCTGCGCCGCGAGGTCTTCGAGATCTCCGCCGACCCCCTGTCGCCGCAACGCGGGGCGTACCACTTCAGCCAGAGCCTGCTGCGCCAGGTCGCGTACGAGACGCTCGCCCGCCGCGACCGCAAGGCCCGCCACCTAGCCGTTGCGGCGCACCTGCGCGCCACTTTCGCGAACGACGGCGAAGAGGTGTCCGAAGTTGTCGCCCGGCACTATCTGGACGCTCTGGCGGCGGTGCCGGACGACTCGGACGCCGCCGACATCCGGGCGCAAGCCATCGCGGCGCTGGTGCGGGCGGCAGAGCGCGCCGAGCGCTCGGGCGCACCCGCCCGCGCCGGCGAGACGTTTGCCGAGGCCGCCGAGCTGACCGCGCAGAGCGGTGCGGCAGCGGATTCGCTCGAGGCCGCCGCCTCGTGGGAGCGGGCCGCCGACGCTGCCGCCGCGGGTGCGGACTTCGACGCGGCGTTCGCACACGCCCAGCGGGCTCGCGAGATGTATGCCGCGAACGGGCAGACCCGGGCGGCGGCGCGCGCTCAGGTCGCCGTTGCTCGGGTGCTGCGCCGCCTTGGGCGGCACACCGAAGCGCGACAGTCGATCAACGAGGCGATGGACGTGCTACGGGCGGACCCGGACCACGAGACGGTCATCGGCATGGCCGAACTCGCGACGCTCGAAACCTTCGCCGGCAGTCCCGATTCCTACCAGCTCGCATCGGAAACCCTGGTTCTGGGCCAGGCCCTGGACGTGGGTCCGCGCCAACTCGTCGAGCTGTTCATCAACCGCGGTCTCGCGGCCGGCTTCAGCGACCGCCTCGCCGAGTCGGCAGCCGATCTGGAGTATGCGGCGCGCCTCGCGGTGCGGACCGGCAACACCCTCGGGGCGAGTCGAGCGTCGCTGAACCTCGCTTCAATCCTGCTCGCGCATGATCCAGAGGCAGCCGTGGTGGCGGCTCGCGCAGCGACCGAGGGCGGTCGGCAGTTGGGCGAGCGGTTCTATTTGCCCACCTCCATCGCCAACCTGGTCGCTGGGCTGCTGTTCGTCGGCGACTGGGCCGAGGCCGGCGACGTCCTACAGCACGCGGTCGAGGTCGACGGCTTCGGCCAGGACGCGAGCCTGTCGTCCGGGTACGTCGCAACCTACGCCGCAATGCTTCCCGCGCTGCGTGGCGATGTCGCCGCGCTGTCGGTCGACCCGCCCGGTCTCGCGGCGATGCGAGCGAGCGAGGACCCGCAGGACCTCGCTGCTGTGACGGTCGTCGACGCCCTCGTGTCGGCTGCCCACGGTCGACGCGCCGAGGCCCTCCGGCACGCGCGGACGGCGCTTACCCACGCGCCGACGCTCGGGATCGCCACCGAGTTCGTCCTGTTCGGGTGGCCGTTGGCAGTTCGGTTGGCGCACGAGCTCGGCGACGAGGCAGCGACAAGCGAGTTGTTGGCCTTGTTGGACGGTTACCCGGTCGGCCACCTGCCGCCGCTGCTGCGGGCCGAACGCAAGCTGGCCCGCGCTCGCCTGCTCTCGGCGGCCGGAGACTCCGCGGCTGGCGTCGCGATGGAGGAGGCAATCGCCGCGTCGCGTGCCGTCGCCAGCCCGTATCATCTGGCGCTCGCCCTGCTCGACCAGGCCGACCAACTGCTCGCCCAGGGGCTGACCAGCGCGGCCGTGATCCTGCGCGACGAGGCCCGCGCGATCGGTGAACGACTCGGCGCGCGCCCAGTGGTCGATCGGGCGGACGCGACCGCCGGGGCCCGCGTGGGCTAACGCACCGCGCCGCCGGGCTTGAGCCGGCCGGTTGGCAGCTCGGGCGCCGGGAGCCGATAACCGTCGAAACCGTCGACGTCGGGGAACGCCGACCCGGTCATCCACTCGGCGCGCGCGCCGACGATCTCGTCGTTGCTGCGCGCCACGAAGTTCCACCACATGACGATCTGCTCCTCGAACGGGGCGCCGCCCAGCAGCATGAGCCGTGCGCCCGAACCCGAGCTGAGCGAGAGGTCGCGGCGGGCGCAACCGAGATAGATCATCGTCCCTGGCGTCATTGCGGCGCCGTCGACAGTCGCCTCGCCGGACATCACCAGTACCGCGTGCTCGAACTCAGGCTCGAGGGGCAGCAGCGCGTCGGCGCCGGCGTCGAGCGCCACGTCGACGCCCACCAGCGGCGAGTGCACCTGGCCGGGCGACTGCGCGCCGCCCAGCGAACCGAGGATGACCGTGGCCGTCGCCCCGTGGTCGTGAAGTGCCGGCAGGCCGGTGTGGTGCTCCCACGCCGGGGTCGTCGTCCGGGCCGCGTCCGGCAGGGCGACCCAGAGTTGAACGCCGTGCAGCAGCGCCGGATGCGGCACCGGGCTCTGTTCCGCATGTGCGATCGCCGCGCCCGCGGTCATCAGACCGAGCTCGCCCGGTCGGATCAACTGATCACTGCCGAGGCTGTCGCGGTGGTGCACCTCGCCGGACAGCAACCAGCTCACCGTCTGCAGCCCGATGTGCGGGTGCGGCGGCACCTGCATCCCGGGTCCGGCGGCGAGGTCGTCCGGACCGTAATGGTCGACGAAGCACCACGGACCGACCAACCGCCGGCCGAGGTTCGGCAGCAACCGGCGAACTACGGTGGACTCGCCGAGCGCGACCTCCTTGCCCTCGAAGACCTGATGTACCGGTCTCGGCGCCACGTCCGCGAGCCCGCCGCAGTGGCTGAGCGCCGGCGTCCGGTCGAGATTGCTCACGACCCGACGATAGCTCGCGAGTGGCCAGTTACAGCGCGAGTGGCCAGCTATAGCTGACCACTCGACGCGCAACTGGCCACTCAACATGCGGCGCGCGTTGCGCTCACGGCCTACTTGAGCTCGGCGGACGACTTGTTGAGCAGTCGGCGGGCGACGATGAGCTGCTGGATCTGCTGGGTGCCCTCGAAGATGTCCAGGATCTTCGAGTCGCGGGCCCACTTCTCCAGGAAGCTGTTCTCGCTGTAGCCGAGGGCGCCGGCCAGCTCGACGCAGCGCAGGGTGATGTCGACGCCGGCCCGGCCCGCCTTCGCCTTGGCCATCGAGGCCTGCAGCGAGTTCGGCTTGTTGTTGTCCGCCATCCAGGTGGCCTCGAGGGTCAGCAGGTAGGCGGCCTCCCAGTCGGCCTCCATCTGCAGCAGGGCGGCGGCGGCCGCGTGCTGGGTGAATGCGGGGCGGTCCCAGTCGACCTCGACGCCAGCCTGCTTGAGCAGGTCCTCGGTCTCGTCGAGCGCCGCCCGCGCGCAGCCGATCGCCATCGCCGCCACCAGGGGACGGGTGTTGTCGAAGGTCTGCATGACACCCGCGAAGCCCTGCTCCGCCTCGACCTCCGGCGAACCGAGCAGATTCTCCTTGGGCACCCGGCAGTCGGTGAACCGGATCGTCGCGGTGTCCGAGGCGCGGATGCCGAGCTTGTGCTCGAGTCGCTCGACGACCATGCCGGGCGTGCCCTTCTCCACGACGAAGGACTTGATGGCCGCGCGGCCCAGTGACTTGTCCAGCGTGGCCCACACGACGACCGCGTCGCAGCGCCCGCCTGCGGTGACGAAGATCTTCTCGCCGTTGAGCACGTAGTGGTCGCCGTCCAGGACCGCGGTCGTCGTGACGGCTGCCGAGTCCGATCCGAAGCCCGGCTCGGTGATCGCCATCGACGCCCAGAGCTTGTCGAAGCGCTCGAGCTGCTCGTCGTTCGCGACCGATGCGATGGCGGCGTTGCCCAGTCCCTGCCGCGGCATCGACAGCACCATCGCGACGTCGCCCCAGCACGCCTCGATGATCGACAGGATGCCGGACATGTTGCTGCCGTTCTGGTTGCCGCCCGCGCCGTCCTTGCGGCGCACGCCGCGCGCGCCGGTGCTGGTCTCGCCGGAGGCGTTCATGCCGTCGATCAGCGACGCGAGCATGTCGAGTTCCTTCGGGTACTCGTGCTCGGCGCGGTCGTACTTGCGCGAGATCGGCCGGAAGATCTCCGTCGACACCTGATGCGCCTGGTTGATCAGCATGTCGAACTTCTTCGGCGTTTCCAGGTTGATCACAGCTGACCTCGCTTCGCTCGGGCCGATGCGGCCGGGCTGGGCCTTTCATTCGCTCCGCAAGCGTCGCTCATACCAACACCACGCCTTCCATGACTCCGCACGCGCGCAGATCTCGGTACCAGCGCTCCACCGGGTGCTCCTTCACGTAGCCGTGGCCGCCGAGCAGCTGGACGCCGCTGTTGCCGATCTGCATGCCGTACTCGGCGGTGAGCCGGCGGGCCAGCGCCGCCTCGCGGCTGAACGACTTGCCCTGCTCAGCGCGCGAGGCGGCGCGCAGCATCGCCAGCCGCGCGCCCTCCAGCTCGATGCCGATGTTCGCGACCATGAACGCGACCGCCTGCCGGTTGCTGATCGGCTCGCCGAAGGCCTGCCGCTCGTTCACGTAGGGGATGACGTAGTCGAGCACCGCCTTGCCGGTGCCGCACGCCAGCGCGGCCCAGGCCACCCGGGAAAGCCGGATGCAGTCGGCGTAGACGTTGGCCGAGCCGTCCTTGAGCAGCGCACCGTCGGGCACGACGACGTCCTCGAGGATGAGCCGCGCGGTCGACGCGGCGCGCAGCCCCATCGCCGGCTCGCCCTCGATCAGCACGCCCTTCGTCCCCGACTCGAGGATGAACAGCGCGGGCGCGCCTTCCAGCGCAGCGGCGACGATGAACAACTCGGCCGACGCGGCGCGCGGTACCAACGACTTGACGCCGTTCAGCTTGTAGCCGCCGGACGTCCGCTGCGCGGTGGTGTCCAACTGGAACGGGTCGAACAGCGGCCGCGGCTCGAGCACGGCGAGCGCCGCAGCCGGCACGTCGTCACCGGCGAAGGACGGCAGGTAGGTCGCCTGCTGGGTCTCGTCGCCCCACAGCACGAGCGCGTTGCTCACCGCCGACGGCGCCAGACAAGCGACGGCGAG
>JAVHVB010000256.1:0-12758 GCA_032160775.1 Pseudonocardiales bacterium
CACGTAGGAGTGGAGGAGCAGGCCGACGGCCAGCTCGCGATCGGAGCCACGACGAAGGCCGGCCGGACGTCCGGGCCGGCCCTGCACGAGGTCGCGGCCATCGCCGACCGCCACGGCTCGGGCCGGATCCGGCTGACCGCCCAGCAGGGTCTGGTCGTCCTGGACGTGCCGGCTGCGGCCGAGGTCAACGTCGTGGACGAACTCGAGCAGCTCGACTTCTCGGTGCGCCCGTCGGCGTTCCGGCGCGGCACCATCGCCTGCACCGGCATCGATTTCTGCAAGCTCGCCCACACCGAGACCAAGGGCCGGGCCGTCGGGCAGCGGCCGTCCGAGGTACTCGCTCTCGAGCACCTCACGGAACTTGACCGGGCCCCAGTCGGCCATCAGGAACTTCAGCCGGGCGTGGTTGCGTGAGCGCCGGTAGCCGTAGTCGCGGAACACCGAGGTGACGCCCACCCAGACATCCGCGACCTCCTCGGGCCGGACGAACACGCCGAGCCGCTCGGCGAAGCGCGGGTTGGTGGACAGCCCGCCGCCGACCCACAGGTCGAAACCGGCGGTCCCGTCAGGCCCGATCACGCCCACGAACGCGCAGTCGTTGATCTCGTGGTTGACGCAGTGCCGGGCACAGCCGGAGATCGAGGTCTTGTACTTGCGCGGGAGGTTGGAGAACGCCGGGTCGCCGATGTACTTCTCGACGACCGCGCGCAGCGTCGGACCGGCATCGAGCACCGAGTCGCTCGCCACGCCTTCGAGCGGGCAGCCGAGCATGACTCGCGGGCAGTCGCCGCAGGCCTCCGTGGTTGACAGGCCGACCGCCTCGAGCTTCTCCCAGATCGCCGGGACGTCCTCGATCCGGATCCAGTGCAGCTGGACGTTCTGCCGGTCACTGACGTCGGCGACGTCGCGCCCGTAGGTGGTCGAGATGTCGGCGACGACCCGCAGCTGCTCGCTCGACAGCGTGCCGCCGTCGATCCGGACGCGCATCATGAAGAACTCGTCATCGAGTTCCTCCGGCTCGAGCGTGGCGGTCTGCCCGCCGGGTATGCCCTGCCGGCGCTGGGTGTAGAGCCCCATCCAGCGGAACCGGCCACGCAGGTCGGCGGGGTCGATGCCGGCGAAACCGGTGTGCTGGTAGCGCTCGATGATCCGCCGGCGCACGTTCAGCGGGTTGTCGTCCTTCTTGCTGCGCTCATTGGGATTGAGCGGCTCGCGGTAGCCGAGGGCCCATTGGCCCTGGCCCTTCCGCGGGGGACTGGGTCGCGCCGGCATGGCGGCGTCCTTTCGGAGGAATTCAGTGGCGGCGGAGCTGCAACGGGGCATGCCCGTCGTGGCTCAACACGCCGCCGCAGCCACCCTGAGCAGGTCGATGTGGCGGCGCGAGGTCAACAGGACAGGCCGCGCCATGCCCTGAATCGTCCCACACGGTGGCTACCCGGCCGAATTCTCGCGACGGATCTCACGCCGCCGGCCGGTGCCCCACGGGTGCCGGGACAATGGACGGGTGACCTCGGGGTTCCCGCTGCTCCTGGACCTCGCCGGGCGGCGCGTCGTCGTCGTCGGCGCCGGCCGGGTGGGTGCGCGCCGCGCCCGCGCACTGGCCGCCGCCGGCGCCGACGTCCTGGTCGTCGCACCGGACCTCGGTGCCGAGGTGGACGAACTGCCGGTGGGCACCGCCCGTCGCAGGTTCGAGCCGACCGACCTGGACGGTGCCTGGCTGGTCGTGGCGTGCACCGACGACCCCGACGTGAACGCGGGCGTGGCCGTCGCCGCGGAGCAGCGGCGGGTCTTCTGCGTCCGCGCCGACGCCGCGGGCGAGGGCACCGCCCGCACCCCGGCCGTCGCCCGGCACGACGGCCTGACCGTTGCGATCAACGGCGGCGACGACCCGGGCCGCGCGGTCGCGCTGCGCGACGCCATCGCCGCGGCCCTGGACGTGGGGGAGCTGCCCGCCCGGCGGATCCGGCGCGCCGGCGGGACCGGGGCCGTGGCGCTCGTGGGAGGCGGGCCGGGCGATCCGGAGCTGATCACCGTGCGTGGCCGCCGACTTGTCGCCGATGCGGACGTGGTGGTCGTCGACCGGCTGGCGCCGCGGGAACTGATCGCCTCGCTCGCCCGCGACGTCGAGGTCATCGACTGCGGCAAGTCGGCGCATCGCCAGAACCTCACCCAGGACGAGATCAACGCCGTGCTGGTCGACCGCGCGCTCGCCGGCAAGCGGGTCGTCCGGCTCAAGGGCGGCGATCCGTTCGTGTTCGGCCGGGGCGGCGAGGAGTGGCTCGCCTGCGTTGCCGCCGGCGTCCCGGTGACGGTCGTTCCCGGGCTCAGCTCGGCAGTGGCCGCGCCCGCCGTCGCCGGCATTCCGCTGACCCACCGCGGGCTCGCCGCGGACTTCACCGTCGTGTCGGGGCACCTGGATCCGGGCCGGCCGGCCGACGCCGGCATCGACTGGCCGGGGCTGGCGAACCACGCCGGCACGCTCGTCCTGATGATGGCGATGGACCGGCTGCAGCTGATCACCGACCAGTTGATCGAGCACGGTCGCTCGCCCGACACCCCGGCCGCCGTCGTGCATCGTGCGACCCTGCCCGACCAGCAGGTGCTGCGCGCCGGGTTGTCGGACATCGCCGCAGCGGCCGACCGGGCGGGCGTCGGCGCCCCTGCGGTCGTGGTGATCGGTGAGGTGGTCACCGTCCTCGAGAGCTGACTTCGCGGGGGTTGTCGGCGCGCTCTGCTATTATCGAACACGAGTTCGAGGAGGTGTTCGATGACTACCGCGCTCCAGCCGTCCCGCGGGTCGGTCGCCGACCTGCTGCGCCAGGCGCGCGCCGGGCTTGCCCAGGCGCAGGCGTGCGTCGATCCCGGTGAGCGGTTCTGCCTCGCCCACGTCAGCGCCCTGCGCACCGCGGCGGCGGTGCTCGCGTTGCGCGGGCGCCCGGCAGGTGCGCGGCGCCGACTGATGAGTGTCTGGGTGCTGCTCGAGAAGGTGGCGCCCGAACACGCCGAATGGGCCGCCTACTTCGCGGCCGGCGCGCCGGTCCGGGCGGCGGTCGAGGCCGGCGCCGTCTCGGCAGTCTCCCGGCGCACCGCCGACGACCAGCTCCGTGCGGCCGAGCAGTTCCTCGCCCTCGCCGAGGCGTCGGTGGGGATGCTCGCGGCCTGACCGTCCACGTCGCACCGCCGGGCTAGGCTCGCGGCATGCAGGTTGAGGCCGGGCGAGACCGCTCGCGCACCGGCCGCCACGGCTTGGTCTCCCGGCTGCTCGACACTGCGCTCGAGCAGGTCACCGCAGTGGGGCACGTGCCGGAACTGCTCGACTGCGGCGGCGGGAGTGGCACCTACGCGGTTCCGCTCGCGGTGGCCGGCGCCGACGTCACGGTGGTCGACATCAGCGCCGACGCGCTCGCCACGCTGAGCCTTCGGGCCGCCGAGGCCGGCGTCGCCGATCGGATACACCCGATGCCGGGCGATGTTGAGGCGCTCGGTGAGCTGTTGGCCGGCCGCCGGTTCGATCTCGTCCTCGCCCACGGCATCCTCGAGGCGGTCGATGACGTCGCCGCGGCGTTTGCCGGCATCGCCGACCGGGTCCGGCCCGGTGGCCTGATGAGCATCCTTGTCACCAACCCGGCCGCATCGGTGATCGCGCGCGCGCTGGCCGGCGAGCCGACCGTCGCGCTTGCCGAGCTGGACGAGCTGACCGGCGTCGCCGCCCGGGTGGGCCCGGACGCGGTCCAACGACTGTGCGAGGCCGCCGGCCTCACCCTCCAGTCGCGGCACGGCATCGGCGTGTTCTCCGACCTGGTGCCCGGGGCCGCCCTGGACCAGCCGGGAGCCCGCGACGCGCTCGACCGGCTCGATGCGGACGCTGCCGGCCGGTCGCCGTTCGCCGAGATCGCCGCGCGGGTGCACCTGCTCGTCCGCCGGCCCGGGCAGCAGTAGGCCGCCGGTCGTGGGCCGCAGCCACGATCTGCCGCGAACCGCCGGCCTGTTCGACGGCGACGACACCGGCTGCACGATGCTGCACGTCGACATGGATGCGTTCTACGCGAGTGTCGAGATCAACCGCCGGCCGGAACTGCGCGGTCGGCCCGTCGTGGTGGGCGGCGGCCAGCGCGGCGTCGTCGCCGCCGCGTCCTACGAGGCCCGCAAGTACGGCGTGCACAGTGCGATGTCGATGAGCCAGGCTCTGCGTCGATGCCCGAAGGCGGTCGTGCTCCCGCCCGACCGGGCGGCCTACTCGGCGGCATCGGCCGAGGTGATGTCGGTCCTGCGCGACATCACGCCGCTGGTCGAGCCGCTCTCGCTGGACGAGGCCTTCCTCGACGTCGCCGGGGCGGTGCGGCTCCACGGACGCCCCGGCGTGATAGCGGCGATGATCCGCGCGCGCATTGTCGAGCGGCTCGGACTGACCTGCTCGGTCGGCGTCGCGCCGACGAAGTTCGTCGCCAAGCTCGCATCCGCGCGCTGTAAACCCGACGGGATGCTCGTCGTGCCGGCCGACCGGGTGTTCGACTTCCTGCATCCGTTGCCGGTCACCGCGCTGTGGGGCGTCGGCGACCGGACGGCCGAGTCCCTGCATCGGCTCGGTATCCGCACCGTCGCCGATCTGGCGGACACGCCGGCCGACGCGCTACGCCGCGCCGTGGGCGTGGCGACCGCCGAGCATCTCGCCGCGCTCGCGCACGGCATCGACCCGCGCGCGGTCGAGCCGGACGAGGTGGAGAAGTCGATCAGCGCCGACCGCACGCTCGACACCGACCTCACCGATGAGGCCGATGTCCGCCGCGAACTGCTCCGCCTCGCCGAGGAGGTCGGCGGCCGGGTGCGCGCCCGCAAATTCGTCGCGCGCACCGTCGGCATCAAAATCCGATTTGCCGACTTCCGCACGGTTACCCGCGTCCGCACGCTGCCCCGATGGACCGACGGAACGGGCGACATCTACGACACCGCGGTCGACCTCTACCGCGGGCTGGGGCTGGACCGGCCACGGATCCGGCTCGTCGGCGTCAAGTGTGAGGGGCTGCGCGACGCGGCCGGCGTGGCCGAGCAGCTCGCCTTCGATCTCCCCGCGGGCGCCGCCGACGCACCAGCCCGTGCGAGGGCGGATTCGGCCCTCGACGCCGCCCGTGCCAGGTTCGGCTCCACGGCGGTCCGGCCGGGCTCGTTGCTGCCGCCGCGGGGCTGAGCTGGCGCGCGCTCCGTGCCCAGCCCGGCCGCGCGGCTTTCGATCCAGCGATTTGGCTCGTATGCTCGATGAGGTAACCGCACGATGCGGCGGTACATTTCAGCGACCGGAACGAGGAACGCCGTAGACCGGCCGGTCTCGGCGACGAAGGAGGGCTACGTGCCGCTCTCCGACCACGAGCAGAAACTGCTCGACGAGATCGAGCAAGCGCTCTACGCGGAGGATCCGAAGTTCGCCGCTTCGGTGCGCTCTGCGCGCACCCGCTCGCGGACCCGGCGCTTCGCCGCACTCTGCGTGCTCGGTGTCGTTGCCGGGCTCGCGCTCGTGCTCGTCGGCCTCGTCACCAACCTCGTCGCGATCAGCGTCGTCGGCTTCGTGCTGGTCGTAGCCGCCTGCGGGTTCGCTGTGCAGGTCGTCCGCGGTCGCCGCACCGGTACTCCCGCTCCTGCGGCCGCATCGCCGGCTCGCGCAGGGCGGCCGAGCGGGCTGAAGACCCGCATGGAGGAGCGGCTTCGTCGCCGCTTCGACGACCCGCAAGCCTGAACTGTGCCCAGTGGTGCCACGAGCGCCCTGCTCAGTGCCTGCGCAGCACTCCGCGCACCGAGTCGATCCGCTTGCCCCAGCCCAGTGAGGCCGGCCAGAGGCGCGCTCGCAGGCGCGCCCGGCCGCTGCGCCGCGACCACAGCCGGTTGGTGACTGCGATGAGTCCGCTGCTGAGCTGCGCCGCGTCGTCGGGTGATCCGGTCCGCGCGTAGCGGCGGTGCTCGACCGCGGTCGCCAGTGCGGTGAGCGCCGGCGCGGTGTCCCCGGCATCGCCGGCCAGCCACGACGCGACCTGGCGCGGCGACCGGGAATCCGACCAGACATAGCCCAGATCGACCGCGGTGTCCGACAGCTCGGCCCACAGCGCGTCGGCATCGCCGCGCCGCGCCGCGCCGAGCCGGGCCCGCCGGCGTGCCCAGCGCGTCGTTGCCGGGATCATGGCCAGACCAACGAAGGCGAGCACGGCAAGCAGAGTCACGATCAGCCCGACCCCCGGTCCGCCACCGGAACCCGCCTGGTCCTGCGGTCCGACGCCGATGCCGCTCGGCTGCGACGAGGACGGGCGTGCGGTCGGCGACGTGCTGATCGTCGGAACCTGGACGCCTCCATCGCTGCCGTAGGAGTGCTGCGCCCACGGCAGATCGGTCTTCTTGCCGCCGGCAAGGCCGGCGGTGGGCGTCGGGTCGAACGGGACCCAGCCGGTGCCGGGGAAGAACGCCTCGACCCACGAGTGCGCGTCGAAGGTGCTCACGGTGAAGTTTCCCGCGGTGTCCGGCGGCTGGTGCATGTAACCGAGCACGAGGCGGGTCGGCACGCCCGCGGCGCGCAGCATGACCCCCATCGCCCCCGCGTACTGCTGACAGAAACCGTGCTTGTGCTGCAGGAAGTCGACGAGGTCGCTGCCGGAATCGCCGTGCTCGGTCGCCAGCGTGTAGACGAACCGGTTGGCCGGATCGGCGAAGTACTGGAAGATCGCCCGCGCCTTGTCGTACTCGGTGGCCGCACTTGACGTCAGCCGGGACACGAGATCGGTGACGTAGGCCGGCAGGGCCGGCAGTGCCAGCCATCGGGACACGTCGGGCTGGATACCGGTCGAGGCGGTGCGGAGCTGGTCGGACGTCGGGTTCGGCTGCGCCACGATCTCGGTCAGGCGCTGGCCGTTGTGCACGCTCGTACCCAGCAACAGCTGGTCTTGGGGGCTCCAGGTCGTGCCCGCATCGAGACCCTGCATGGTGACCGGCGTGTCGAACACCGGCACGTTGCCGGCCAGGCCGCTGATCGTGATGACCGCCTGATAGCGCGCAGTGTCGGGGGTGCCACTGCTCGGGAGCGTGACGAAGGTCGTGCCGCTGACCGGCTCGGTCGTCCCGTGGTCCGGCCCCGCCCGCCAGCCGTCTCCGGTGAAGTTGTCCAGCACGTTCAACCGCACGTAGAACGGCTGCACGTCGCCGGCGCCGTCGATGTGCACGTCCATCACCGGGACGGGCTTGTCGCGATCCAGCTGACCCTTCAGCTCGACGTACGGGCTGATCGAGGTCCCGGTACCGATGGCGCCGATGCTGCCGAGGCCACCGCCGCTGTCACCGTGAAAGGCGTCGGCCAGCAGGTTGCGGGCGTGTGCCGGGACCAGCAGTGGCACGGCGACGGCGGCCAGCACGGCGATCACGCCGATGCGCTGCGCGGAGAACGCGAGCCCGGGGCGGCTGCGGCTGGCGCCGGCCCGGGACACCCGGCGGCCCCAGTCGACGAGCTCGTCGGCGGCGTCGAGGGAGAGCAGGATCAGGTAGCCGATTGCTGCGACGACGAACCACACCCAGCTGACTGGTTCGCGCGGCACGGCGCCGGACACCGTGTAGACGATCAGCAGCGGCACGCCGGCGAGCGCGCCGCGCCGGCCCACCACGGCGATGAGATCGATCAGCGCGGCCAGCAGGCCGAGCAGCGCGGTGATGACCAGCCGCGCGGCGACCGTGCTGCTGATCGGCGCGACCTCGTCGCTCGTCGTGTGGTGCAGATCGTTCATCAGGTGGCTGATGTCGGTGAAGGTCGCCCGCGTCGGCACGAATCCGTGCCACGCGTGATCGGGCAGATAGATCCAGGTGAGCCACGGGATGAGCAGGACGATGCCCGGCCAGATGTCGAGCGCGCCCGGCGCCCGGCGCAGCCGGAGCAGCACCGCAGGCAGGATGACGACCGCCATCCCGAGCCACGCCTCGAGCAGCCACCTCGTGTCGCTGAGCAGTGACTTGAGCGGGAGCACGCCGAGCGCACACGCCAGCAGCGCGAGCAGCGTCCGCCGCGCACCGGGCCGCTGCAGGCGGGCGGCGGTTGCGCCCTCGTCCTGATCCGAGACGCGGGGTCGAGCGTGCAGTGCGCTACTCATCGGATCACCGCCGCGCCGCGCGCGGAGCTCGCGATGCCGCTGAGCATCAGTTCCCAGGCGAGGGCGGTGGCTTCGCCCTGTCGCGCGACGACGACTCGCCAGCCGGCGTTGCGCAACACCTGGGCCGCCGCGGCGACGGCCTTGGTCGTCTCGTCCAGCAACGGATCGCGCCAGGTGTCGACGTCCAGCAGGATCGCGAACGCGGGGGAGGACCGGCCGCGCGGGTGCGCGTCGGCGAGCACCCGCAGCGAGGTCGGGTCCAGCCGGCCGAGGACCGCCACGAGAGACGACTCACGCACCGCGGAGCGGATCGGACCGCCGAGGACGGTGAGGTCCGAGTGGTTCACCGTGCGGATGCCGGCGAGATGATTGGCCAGGCTGGTGCTGTCCGGGACCCGCAGCCGGTCGTCGCCCGGATCGCCGAGCAGGCCCAGCTCCCGGCCGCGCAGCAGCAGATGGCTACCGATGCTGGCGGCCGCACTCACCGCCCATTCGAAGCTGCTGCCCAGCCGCGGGTCGGCCGGTGACGGCATGCCGCTGTCTCTCGCCGAGGTGTGCGCGCTTGCGCGCAGGTCGAGCAACACCGTGCTCTGGCCGCGCCACGGCCGTTCCTCCTGGCGCACCATCAGTGCGCCGGTGCGGGCCGAGGAGCGCCAGTGGATCTTGCGCAGGTCGTCGCCGGTCCGGTACTCGCGCGTGGACTGGTCGTCGGCGCCGTGCGTGCCGACCGAGTGGCTGCCGGCGCTGTCGCCCATTTCGTCCGAGCGGGGCGGCTCGACCGGCGCGAGCTGGTCGATCACCGGGCCCACGACGAACTCGCTCGTCGCGGTGAACGAGCGGGTGACGTCGATGAGCCGGAACGGGTCGTTGAGCCGGATCCGGAGTGGGCCGACGCGGTAGCGGCCGCGTCCGAGGCCCGGCATGCGGTAGGAGACGGTGCGCGTCTCGTGACTGCCCAGCGGGTCCAGGACGAACCGCGCACGGCCGACGAGACGCTCGGGCAGCTGGTCCTCGATCAGCAGCGTGCCGGTGCGCAACACCGACCGGTTGCTGATCACGAGGTTGACCGTCACCGCCTCACCGGCCGACGCGCGCACCGGTTCGACGCTGCGCCGGTTCGCGATCTGCACCTGCGCCCGACGCACGATGAGCGCCGCCACGCATGGGATCGCCGCGGCCAGCACGCCGGCCCGCACCAGGTCGAGCTCGCCCAAAAGCAGGCCGCAGAGCACGGCGGTGATCCCCGCGGCGAGCAGGCAGCTCGCCCGGGTGGTGAAGCCCGTGCGGCGGCGGTCGGCCACGACGGCGGCCTAGCGCACTGAACGGTCGGCCGCGGCAGCCGGGATCGGCACGCTGCGCACGATGCGGGTGATGACGTCGTTGACGCTCCGGCCGCCGACGTGTGCCTCGGCGGTCAGCAGCAGCCGGTGGCCGAGCACCGGGCTGAGCAGGTACTGCAGATCGTCCGGGATGACGTAGTCGCGCCCGGTCAGTGCCGCCCACGCCTTCGAGGCCCGGACCAGCTGCAGCGCGGCGCGCGGTGACGCGCCGAGCCGGACGTCGTTCGCCTGGCGGCTGGCGTGGGCGAGGTCGACCGCGTACGCCTTGATCGCCTCGGAGACGTAGACGGTGCGCACGCCGGAGATGAGGGAGCGGATCTCGGTCGCATCGGAGACCGGCTTCAGCGAGTCGAGCGGGTCGACCGACGCGTGCTCACCGAGCATCAGGATCTCGGCGCTGCGGTCGGGGTAGCCCATCGAGATACGCGCCATGAAGCGGTCACGCTGTGCCTCGGGGAGGGGATAGGTGCCCTCCATGTCGATCGGATTCTGGGTCGCGAGCACGAGGAACGGCGCCTCGAGCATGTAGGTCACGCCGTCGACGGTGACCTGCCGCTCCTCCATGCACTCGAGCAGCGCGGCCTGTGTCTTCGGCGACGCCCGGTTGATCTCGTCGCCGACCACGATGTTCGCGAAGACCGGGCCCGGCTTGAACTCGAAGTCGCGGTCCTCGGCGTTGTAGACGCTGACGCCGGTGATGTCGCTGGGCAGCAGGTCCGGGGTGAACTGCACCCGGCGCACCGAGCAGTCGATCGAGCGGGCCAGCGCCTTCGCGAACTTCGTCTTCCCGACGCCGGGCACGTCCTCGATGAGGAGATGCCCCTCCGCGAGCAGGACCGCCAGTCCGAGCGTCACGGCCTCCGGCTTGCCCTCGATCACCCGCTCGATGTTCGACGCGATCCGGCTGCCGGCGTCCCGCACGGTCGCCACGGAGGGCGGCATCGGATCCGGCATGTTGTCCGGACCGGCATGGCGGGCCGCGGAATGGAGGTCGTCCACGTATGCGTCCTTCTGTTGTTTCACGGGGTGTCCGCGATCAGCGTCGAGTATGCCCAGCCGCCGGCGCGATCCGGTATCCGCGAAGTCAATCACCGTCTGGTCACCGTCCGGTCACGCCTGCTCGGGCAGCGGGCTCTGCTCAGTAGACGAGTGACCGGGTCGTTCCGGTTCGTCCGGTCGGCGAATCGCCGCGCGCCGAAAGATCGTTGACCGTGGCAGATTGTGGGTTAGAGTGGGGAACAGTGGGGAAAGCGGGATGAAGTTGGGGCCGACGGGACGCCGGCGGACCGAGAAGCGAGGTGAGCGCCGGTGTTCCTCGGCACTCACACGCCCCGCCTCGACGACAAGGGCCGGCTCGCCCTCCCGGCGAGATTCAGACCGGAGCTGGAAGGAGGCCTGGTGATCTGCAAGGGACAGGACCGGTGCCTCTACGTCTTCCCCGTCACCGAGTTCAGCCGCGTCACCGATGCCCTGCGCACCGCTCCAGTCACCGACCGGCGGGTACGTGACTACAGCCGGGTGCTGTTCGCCAGCGCGTCCAACGAGAAGCCCGACGGCCAGGGCCGGATCACCGTCCCGCCGCCACTGCGGCTCTACGCGGGGCTGACCAAGGACTGCGTGGTCATCGGCGCGAACACCCGCATCGAGGTGTGGGACGCGGTGGCCTGGCAGGACTACCTCGAGACCACCGAGCCCGCCTTCTCCGACATCGCCGAGGAGGTGCTGCCCGGCGTCCTCTAGCACCGGTCATGTCGGACAACCGGTCACGTTGGGTCCGGCCTCCTCCCGCTACCAGCTGGCGCACCTTCCCCGGTGCCAGACGTAACGGGCGGGGACCCGATCGAACGAGATCCCCACCACTCCCCACGCCGCCCGAAGCTCCCGGACGAAGTCCGTCCGGGAACCCGATCCGATCCACCCTCGCGAGAGAGCAGCCTGATGGACGACCGGCAGGGCAGCGACGCCAATGGCCTCGGTGGCGACGGTGGTGTTAGCGGTGTCAGCGGTGTCAGCGGTGTCAGCGGTGTCAGTGGTTCGCGCGACGTGGCACACGTACCGGTGCTGCTCGACCGCGTCCTGGCACTGCTCAGCCCGGCGCTCACCGACCGCCGCGCGGTCGTCGTCGACGCGACGCTCGGCCTCGGCGGGCACGCGGAGGCGCTGTTGCGGGCGCACCCGCAGCTCACCCTGATCGGGTTGGACCGCGACCCCTCGGCGCTCGCCCGCAGCCGCGAGCGGCTGACTCCCTTCGCCGGGCGCATCCACCTCGTGCACGCCATCTACGACCGGATGCCGGCAGTGCTGGACGAGTTGGGGTACGCGGGCGTCCAGGGCGTGTTGTTCGACCTCGGCGTCTCGTCGATGCAGCTCGACCTGGCCGAGCGCGGGTTCGCGTACGCCCAGGAGGCGCCGCTCGACATGCGCATGGACCAGAGCGACGGGCCGACCGCCGCCGACGTGCTGAACGAGTACCCGGTCGCCGACCTGGCCCGGGTGCTGCGGGAGTACGGCGAAGAACGGTTCGCACTGCGAATCGCGCAAGCCATCGACCGCGCGCGCCGGGTGGCCCCGCTGCGGTCGACGACCGAACTGGCCGAGCTGGTGCGAGAGGCCATTCCGGCCGCGACGCGCCGGCACGGGGGCCACCCAGCCAACCGCACATTCCAGGCGCTGCGCATCGAGGTCAACGCCGAACTGGCCGCCGTGCGCACCGCGGTCCCCGCCGCCCTGGACGCCCTCACCGTCGGCGGGCGCATCGTCGTGCTCGCCTATCACTCGCTGGAGGACCGCATCGTCAAGCAGGCCATCGCCGCGCGGGCCATCGACACGACGCCGCCCGAACTGCCCGTACCCCTGCCCGAGCACGGTCCGCAGCTGCGGCTGCTGAGCCGGGGAGCGGAGCAGGCGAGCGACGCCGAGGTCGCGGCCAACCCGCGGGCCGCGTCGGTGCGACTGCGCGCCGCCGAGCGGATCCGGGTCCCCGCATGAGAACCGGAGTGGGCGCTTCCCGCCGCGGCGCCGTCCAACGTGGCCCCCGGCACGCGCCCCGGGTGCCGTTCGCCCTGCTTATCGGCGGGCTGATCGCCGGCGGCATGGCGCTGCTGTTGCTGCTGAACACGGCATCGGCCGCGAACGAGGTGCGCCGCCACGACATCGCGGTGCAGGACGAGAGCGTCGCGGCGCAGGTGCAGGAGCTGCACAACGAAGTTGCGGCCAGCGCCGCGCCGCAGAACCTCGCGCAGGCGGCGGCCGCCCTCGGCATGGTGCCGGCGCTGAACCCGGCCTTCCTCGTCGTCGCGAGCGACGG
>JAVHVB010000257.1:0-9295 GCA_032160775.1 Pseudonocardiales bacterium
CAACGCCGGCAGGACGCGCTCAGGCTCCTCGGCGAGTCGGCGCTCGATGGCCGCCAGCACCGCGTGCCGCGATCGGGTCATTCGTCCTCCAGGCTTGACAGACTTGACACTACTCCACCGCCCGACCGTGTCAAGTTTGTCAAGGCCGCACGGTCTCCCCCGCGAGTGGGCTTCCACAGCGCGAGTGGGCTGCCACAAGCGACCACTCGCGCGCTACTAGCCCACTCGGGCGGGTGGACGACGACTCCGCCGCAGGAGCCCGGGAGCGCGCAGCGCGATCTCAGCCCTGACCTCCGGCCGGATCAGCCATGGCCGCCCGAACACCTCGGCCGGCCCATACTCCAGCACGAGCCACCGATCGCGTCGCATGTCGACTTCACGGGTGATGTCCTTGCGCATCCGTTTCGCCTTCGCATGGTCGGCGCCCTGATATTCGAGCGCGATCTTTGCCTCCGCGAGGGAGAGGTCCGGTTCGGCCAGCCAGCCGCCCTCATCGCGGTAGACGGGCTCGTTCACCTCGAAGCGAGGCATGTCCGGCCCGATTATGGCGACGCGTAGGTGGCTTTCCGGACGAGATCGTGACCGCGCATCCAGAAGCGGTATCGCCGTCTTGGCCAGCTGCGCACCGCGGGACCGCGACGTGCGCTGCACCACCGACACGAGTTCCTCAAGGCTCGTGCCCGACCGAAGGACGCTGTCGCCAGCGGCAACCAAGCCGGGTAGATCGAGAACGTGCGCAAGATCCCGCCACGCTCGTGCGGCGCTCATGACGCGGACGCCATCGACCAGCGTGATGTCCTCCGGCGCCAGCTGCAATCGGTGGGCGACGAACTCGCCCCGCCTCGTGCGGGTCATCGCGCGCCCGGCTCGCTCCGGAGTGGCCGTCGCAACGTGGATCGTCGGCGGGAGTTGCGGCAGCCACGTCTCGTGGAGTCGCGCTGCGGTGATCGAGCTGATCACCGAATCCGTGCATGACTCGAGGACGGCGGCGCAGCAGGCGCGAAGATCGTCGACGGCGAGGTCAGGTATCCAGCAGTTGCGTGCGAGCCGGCTCTGGCCTGGACGTGTCCGGTGCGTTGCCACCCGGGGAGGGTCCAGGGTCAGCCGCGACCCTCGCGCGCAAGACCGCCGTTCTGTGGATCCCGCCGCCCCTCGCGCGTGTGGGCTTCCACAGCGCGAGTGGGCCGCCGTAGGCGCCCACTCGCGCGCTGGTAGCCCACTCGCGGGCCTACCGGTTGGGGGTTACCAGTTCGCGGCGACGTAGGTCGTCTCGAGGTATTCCTTGATGCCCTCGAAGCCGCCCTCGCGCCCGAGGCCGGACTGCTTCAGACCGCCGAAGGGGGCGGCCGGATCGGACACCAGCCCGCGGTTCAGGCCGACCATGCCGACCTCGAGCCGTTCGCACACCCGCAGCCCGCGGGCGAGGTCGCCGGTGAACACGTACCCGGTCAGGCCGAACTCCGACGCGTTCGCGACGGCGAGCGCGTCGTCCTCGTCCCGCACCGGGATCACCGGCGCGACCGGGCCGAACACCTCCTCGACCGCCACCGCGGCATCGCGCGGGACGTCGCCGAGCACCGTCGCCGGGTAGAAGAACCCCGGCCCGGCCGGCCGCTCGCCGCCCAGGACGGTCCGCGCGCCGGATGCGATCGACCGCTCCACCTTGTCCGCAATCCCGTCGACCGCGCGAGCGCTCACCATCGGCCCGAGTTCGGTCCGCTCGTCGGTCCCTGGGCCCACCCGCAGCGCGCCCATGCGGGCGGCCAGCCGCGAGGCGAACTCGGCGGCGATCGACTCCTGGACGAGGAACCGGTTCGCGGCCGTGCACGCCTGCCCGCCGTTGCGCATCTTCGCGAGCATCGCCCCCTCGACCGCCGCGTCGAGATCGGCGTCGTCGAGCACGATGAACGGGTCGTTGCCGCCCAGCTCCATCGAGACGTTCACGATCCGCTCGGCCGCCTGCTTGAGCAACACCCGGCCGACCTCCGTCGACCCGGTGAACGACAGCTTCCGGACCCGCCCGTCGTCGAGTGCGGCACCGACCAGCTCCGCGGGGTCATCGGTGGTCAGGACGTTCACCACCCCGGCCGGCGCGCCGGCCTCGGCGAGGATCTGGGCGAGCACGAGCGCCGTGAGCGGCGTCTCGTGTGCCGGCTTGAGCACGACCGTGCACCCGGCCGCCAGCGCCGGACCGATCTTGCGGGTCGCCATCGCGGCCGGGAAGTTCCACGGAGTGAGCAACAGCGCGACGCCGACCGGCCGGCGGAACGTCAGGATCCGGTTGGCCCCGGACGGCGCGGTGCGCAGCTCGCCGCCGATCCGGACCGCCTCCTCGGCGAACCAGCGGAAGAACTCTGCCGCATAGGCCACCTCGCCCCGCGCATCCCGCAGGGACTTGCCCATCTCGAGCGACATCAGGAAGGCGAGCTGCTCGGTCCGCTCGATCATCAGCTCGAACGCGCGGTGCAGGACGGCGGCCCGCTCGCGCGGTGCGGTCGCTGCCCATCGCGGCTGCGCCTCGGCCGCCGCGCTGATCGCCGCGGCCAAGTCGTCCGCTCCGGCGCGCGGCACGGAGCAGATCGGCGCGCCGCTGGCCGGGTCGAGCACGTCGAAGCTGCCCTTCGACCCGTCGCGCCATTCGCCGCCGATGAATTGCTGCACCGGCGTTCCCGCAGGAAGGGTCATCGCCCACCTCCGAACCTCGACGACCGAGCGGGCCCAGCTTGCCACCGCGAGCGTGGCGGGCGACACGCGCTCCGGAGCTTGCAACTCAGTGAACGCATGTGCACTATTCGACCAGGTACCCGAAAGGAGCACGGCATGCGGGCGGACGAGGTGCGCGACACCGGCTCGTTGGCCGGGACGGCGCTGGGCGAGCTCGCCGAGATGGCACACGGCGTGCACACCGCGGTGGCCGACCGGCTGTTCGGCCTGGCGGGTGAGCCCGGCCGGCCCATTCGCCTGGTGCACGACGGCATCGCCGCGATCGCCTACGGGTCCACGAAGCTCGGCGTGAAGTACCTGCCACCGGTGCTCGGAGTGCTCGCCAGCACCCGAGTCGATCCGGCTGCCGAGTCCGCGCACGACGTGCCCCGCGGCCGGTTCCTGCTCGGCGCGGTCAACGGCTTCTGGGGCGACCGGATCAGCGAGCGGCAACCGGCGCTCGCCCCGCAGATGCGCATGCGGCTGCACAACGGCCCGCTGCGGCGCGTCCCCGGCAATCTCGCAGCCGACGCGGAAGCGTCGGACAGCGCCACCGGCCGGCTGGTCGTATTCCTGCACGGCCTGTGCGAGACCGATCTGTGCTGGTCGTTCGCGGCAGAGAAGCGGTGGGGCGACGGCACCTGCACCTACGGCTCGCGGTTGCGCGACGACGACGGCTGGACGCCGATCTACGTCAACTTCAACACCGGTTTCCGGGTGTCGGACAACGGCCGCGAACTCGCGGAGCAGATGGCAGAACTCGTCCAGAACTGGCCGGTCCCGGTGACCGAGATCGCCCTCGTCGGCCACTCGCTGGGCGGGCTCGTGGCGCGCAGCGCAGCGCATCAGGCCGACGTGCACGGCTACTCCTGGCTCGAGCCGCTCCGGCACATCGTCGGTCTGGGCACGCCGCATCTCGGCGCACCGCTCGAACGGTTCGCCAACTGGGGCACGCATCGGCTCGCCCGGCTGCCCGAGACCCGTCCGTTCGCCGCCTGGCTCAACCAGCGCAGCGTCGGCATCAAGGACATGCGCTACGGCGCGCTGCTCGAGGACGACTGGGTCGGCTTCGACCCGGACGAACTGCTCACCGACCGCTGCACCCCGGCCACGCTGCTGCCCGGCGTCGCCTACTCGGTCGCGTCGGCGACCCTGTCCCGCGAGCCGCACGGACTGTTCGCCACCGATCTGCTGGTGCAGCACGGCAGCGCACACGGTGTCGGCAAGGTGCGCTCGATCCCCTTCGACCGGGAGCGGACCTTCCACCTCGGCGGCCGCAAGCACCATTTCGACCTGCTCGCCGACTCGCTCGTGTACGACCAGTTGCGCCGCTGGCTGGCCGGAGCCGACGGCGCCGGGAAGACCGCGGACGAGCGCAAACCGCGCCGCGGCAAGGTGCGCCGACCGGCCTGACAGCCGAACATCCGACAACCGACCTTCCGACCTTCCGGACCGCCGATCGCGGGTCAGCCGATCAGCGGCACCGTCACCGACGAGGGTGCGGCGGAGGTGTGCAGGACGTCGTACACCCCGCCGTAGAGCTTGGCCAGCTGCGGCGGCGTCGGCACCAAGTGCGGGAAGTCGGTCGTGTTGATCGTGATCCGCAACCGGTGGCCGGCCGCGAGGGTCGAGTACGTCGGGAACACCTCAATGTCGTAGCGCGTCACGGCGCCGGGGACGACCGGCTTCGCGGTCGCCTTCGTGTACCGGTGGTAGGGCATCACGATCTTCGCGCCGACCCGCCACGTCCGCGATCGGACGAGCGCCCGCGCGGAGCCGAGCAGGGCGCCCTGGGTGAGCGGCTTGGAGGTGCCGTCCGGGGCGACGTCCTCGACGTTCACCACCCACTCGGTCTCGCGCCGGTTGGCGCGCGCGAACAGGGTGGCGGAGATCGGCCCGGCCAGCGTGCGGGCGGAGCTGAACGGCGTGGTCGTGTAGGTCAACGCTGTCGGCCCGGTCTGGCCGAGCCGGTCGTCGCCGAAGCACGGCACCGGTTTGGGGAAGGGGCTGGTGACGAAGGTGAAGGCGCCGATCGCCCACTGGTCCAGCGAGCGGTCGCAGATCGAGGAGCCGACGGGCAGCCAGCGCACGCGGTCCGCGCCGCGCGCGGCAGTCGGCCTGGTGCGGCTGAGCGTGCCGTCGTTGTTCGACAGCGCCGTCCCGCTGTCGTCGCCGGACAAGTAGTACCGGCGCGGCGTCGCGGCGGCGAACGGGTAGGTGGCGCTCTGGGCGTAGTGCCCCGTGCCGAGGTCGTAGTAGTGCAGCGGCGTCTTCGTCCGCGCCATGCCGGTGTCGGCACCGCGCAGCCAGGTGTCGAACCACTTGAGCTCGAGCTCGTCGAGGTCCTTCGGCAGCGCGGCCGCGAGGTGCGTGTACGGGCCGTCGAGGAGCTGGTAGCGACCCGTGGTCCGCTGGTGCGGCAGCATCGGCGCGGTGACCCGACGGCCGGCCCACGCGTTCTGCAGGCCGGCGAAGTTGAGCGGCTCGCCGCGCTGGAACAGGTCGTACTCGCCGCCGACCAGATAGGCCGGGATCCGGTTCGCGACGATGCTGTCGAGCACGTGGCCGGGACTACGGACCCGCCACGTGTTCGTGGCGTAGGAGTCCGGGCCGCCGTAGTAGGTCTTCAACACGTACAGGCCGTTGTAGCTCAGCGAGTTCTGCGCGTGCTGCAACAACACCGCGGTCGTCGCCAACAGACTGGCGGGATTGGTCAGCAGCGCGATCATCGGGTTGATCACGTTCAGCGCGGGCAGCAGCAGGCCGAGGTAGGTGGCGTCGAACTCGAAGTCCGGGATACCGCCCATGAAGGCGGTGTCGCGGTAGATGTCGTTCGCAGACACGATCGGGAAGATCGCCTTGAGCGGCGAGTGCTTGCCGATCGCACCCGCGGTGAGCATCTGGTCGATGCCGAGATAGGACGCGCCGTGCAGCCCGACCTTGCCGGTCGAGTGCGGTAACCGCGCCGCCCACTTCACCATGGCGACGCCGTCGGCGACCTGCTTCGGATCGAAGAGCGTGAACGTGCCGCCGGACGCGCCGGTGCCGCGGACGTCGACGGCCACGTCGATGTAGCCACGCTTCACGAAGTAGGTGTCGATCCCGATCGCCGCGGAGTTCGCCTGCCCCGCGGTGTCCTTGCCGTACGGCGTCTGGGTCAGCAGTACCGGGAACGGCCCCCTCGCCGGCGCTCCGGTCTCCGGGTTCGCCGGCGACGCGACGGCGGCGTCCAGCACCGTCCCGTCGGCCATCCGCACAGCCACGTGGCGCTGCCAGTGCACACCGTAGGTCGCCGGTTCCGGCGTCCAGGGATGGCCCGGCAGGGAGCTGGCCGCGATGGCTTCCGCGATCGGGTCCGGCAGGGTGGCACCGGCCGGCGCGCCGCCGACGGCGACGGTGACAGCGGTGGCGGCGGTGGCGAGGCCGACGAGGGCGACACAGCCCGGCGCGGCGATTCGGCGCAGTCTTCGCACAACGTGCAAGGTTACTGGAACGTGTTCTAGTCTGCACCCGTGGACGCCGACACCCTCGAAGAGCTGCGGCAGCTCAAGTACCGCTATCTGCGCACCCTCGACCTCAAGCTGTGGGACGACTTCGCCACGACCCTCACCGAGGACATCCAGGCGTCCTACGGCGCCAGGTTGAGCTTCGACGGCCGCGACGCCGTCGTCGACTTCATGCGCAACTCGCTGCCGGGCAGCATCATCACCGTGCACCAGTGCCACCACCCCGAGTTGCGCGTGGACGGCGACACAGCCACCGGCACGTGGTACCTCGAGGACAAGGTGATCATCACCGAGCAGCGGATGCTGCTCACCGGTGCGGCCTTCTATGCGGACGAGTACCGGCGCGGCCCGGACGGCTGGCAGATCAGCCGGACCGCCTACACCCGTAGCTACGAGGCCATGCAGTCGCTCGACGACACGCCGAGCTGGCGGTTGACCGCCAACCGCTGGGCAGCGGAGACGGAGCCCGCATGAGCGACACCGCGAAGCTGCGGCCGAAGCCGCAGGGCCTCGACAAGCCCGTCGCGGTCCGCATCATCAAGGTGATGTCGCGGGTCAACATCCGGTTGTACCGGCTGACCGGCGGCCGGATCGGCAAGAACTGGCGCATCGGGGCCGGATTCAAGAAGCCGGTGCCGATCTGCCTGCTGACCACCACCGGCCGCAAATCGGGTCAGCCGCGCACCGTCCCCCTGTGCTTCCTGCAGGACGGGCCGAACGTCGTGCTCGTCGCGTCCCAGGGCGGCCTGCCGACCAACCCGCAGTGGTACGGCAACATCCGGGCCAACCCTGCCGTCGAGATCGAGATCGGCAAGAAGCACGCCGGCTACCACGCGCGGCGGGCCAACAGCGCCGAGCGCACCCGGCTGTGGCCGCTGCTCGTAGAGCTGTACGCCGACTTCGACTCCTACCAGTCGTGGACGGATCGGCAGATCCCCGTCGTCATCTGCGAACCGGTGCGGTAAGAACGGGGCATGACCCGTAACCCGTACGACGATCTCCCGTCTGTCCCGACCTTCGAACTGCGCAGCAACGACATCGCGGACGGCGAGACGCTCGCCAAGCCGCATGTCTCCGGAGTCTTCGGCGCCGGCGGCGAGGACGTCTCACCGCACCTCGCCTGGTCGGGTGCGCCCGAGGGCACGCAGAGCTACGCCATCACCGTCTATGACCCGGACGCGCCCACGGCGAGCGGATTCTGGCACTGGGCTGCCTTCAACATCCCGGCGGACACGGCCGAGCTGGCGACCGGCGCGAGCGCCGACGTCCTGCCCGGCGCGGCAGTCCAGCTGAAGAACGACGGCGGCACGGTGGGCTACATCGGCGCGGCACCGCCGGCCGGCCACGGACCGCACCACTACTACGTCGTCGTGCACGCTGTCGACGTCGCGACCCTGGACATCCCGGAGGACGCGTCCTGCGCGTTCCTCGGATTCAACCTGTTCTCGCACACACTCGGCCGGGCGACGCTGGTGCCGGTCTACGAGATTGCCGAATGAGTCATCAGGTTCGCGGCGTCATCGCCCGTGCGGTGAACGCCCCGGTCGAGGTCGTCACGATCATCGTGCCCGACCCTGGGCCCGGCGAGGCGCTCGTGCAGGTGCAGGCCTGCGGCGTCTGCCACACCGACCTGCACTACCGCCAGGGCGGCATCAACGACAACTTCCCGTTCCTGCTCGGCCACGAGGCCGCCGGGGTCGTCGAAGCCGTTGGCCCGGACGTCACCGACGTCGCGCCGGGCGACTTCGTGATCCTCAACTGGCGCGCGGTGTGCGGCCAGTGCCGTGCGTGCCGGCGCGGCGAACCGCAGTACTGCTTCGACACACACAACGCCAGCCAGCAGATGATGCTCGAGGACGGCACCGAACTCTCTCCCGCGCTCGGCATCGGCGCCTGCGCGGAGAAGACCCTCGTCGCGGCCGGCCAGTGCACCAAGGTCGACCCGGCGGCGCCGCCGGAGGTCGCCGGACTGCTGGGCTGCGGCGTGATGGCCGGGCTCGGCGCGGCGATGAACACCGGCGGCGTGCGGCGCGGCCAGAGCATCGCGGTGATCGGCTGCGGCGGGGTCGGTTGTGCCGCCATCGCCGGCGCGCGGCTCGTCGGCGCCGCGACGATCATCGGCATCGACATCGACGACCGGAAGCTCACCACCGCAACGGAGTTCGGCGCCACGCACACGATCAACTCGACAGACATGGACGTCGACGCGGTCGGCGAGGCGATGCGCGCCCTCACCAACGGGCACGGTCCGGACGTCGTGGTCGACGCGGTCGGCCGGCCGGAGACGTTCAAGCAGGCGTTCTACGGCCGCGATCTCGCCGGCACCGTCGTATTGGTCGGTGTCCCGACACCGGACATGATGCTCGAGCTGCCACTCATCGACGTGTTCAGCCGCGGCGGTGCGGTCAAGTCGTCGTGGTACGGCGACTGCCTGCCCACCCGAGACTTCCCGATGCTCATCGACCTGTTCCAGCAGGGCCGACTGCCCCTGGACCGGTTCGTCAGCGAGACGATCGGCATCGGCGACATCGAGGCCGCGTTCGACAAGATGCAGAGCCCGAGCCTCCTGCGTTCAGTTGTTTTGTTCTGACTCACCTTGCGCTGCCGGTCGACCGACTGTGAGCATGATCCAAATGCGCCGGTACCTTGCCATTTTTGCTGCCCTGACCGCCCTCGTCGCCTCGCTCGTCACGGCACCCACCGCGACCGGCACGGCGCGCCAGGTCGCCACCAACCCCCTTGCCGGCGGCACGTGGGGGGTGAACCACAACCCCGCCACGGACGCCTCCTACGTGGAGTGGCAGCAGGCGACGGGAACCAAGAAGCGGTTGCTCGCCAAGATCGCACTGCGGTCCCGGGCGCGGTGGTTCACGTCCTTCATCCCGGTCTCGGACGTGCGGAGCAAGGTGGAGAAGTACATCGCCGACATGCAGAATCAGGGCCCCGACGTGCTCGCGCCGATCGCGGCGTTCCGCCAGTTCCCGAATCACGAGAGCCACAAGGCAGACCCGTGGACGGACACTATGAAGCGCGCCTACAAGAACTGGTACGACGCGCTGGCGGCCGGCATCAGCGACTCGCGTGCG
>JAVHVB010000258.1:0-5948 GCA_032160775.1 Pseudonocardiales bacterium
GGCGATGAACACGAAGATCATCGAGTGATCCAGGCGCTTCATCAGCCGGTGGGCGGCCGGCTTCCAGTCGAGCCGGTGGTAGAGCGCGGACGTCCCGAAGAGCAGGGTCACGGTGGCTGAGTAGATCGCCGTGCTCACGCCGGCCGCTCCGCCGCGCAGCGTGGCGGCCACGGCGACCAGCGTGGCGCCGGTCGCGATCGAGATGGCTGCGGCGTAGGCGTGCAGCCAGCCGCGCAGTCGCGGCTTCAGTTCGGCGATCGTCGTGGCCAGCGCCTCGATCGGTTTCGAGGCGACGGAGTCGGGCGTCGTCACTCCCTGAAGGCTACCGGCAGCGTAGGTTCCACCGCGCGCCTCGGAGACTAGGTTGATCCCGTGGGAGTGCGCAGCACCGTGTACGCCGTGTACGAACGGCGGCTGCGCAGACACCTCGACGGCCTGCCGGTGCCACGGCACGTCGCCATCATGATCGACGGCAACCGCCGCTGGGCGCGCGCGGCGGGCTTCGACGACGTCAGCCAGGGCCATGTGATCGGTGCCCGGCACATCGCCAACTTGCTCGACTGGTGTTCCGAGGCGGGCGTCGCCCACGTCACGGTCTGGCTGCTCTCCACCGACAACCTGAACCGCCCGGCCGAGGAACTCGAGCCGCTGCTGCGGATCATCGGCGGCGTGGCGCAGGAGCTGTCCGCCCCGGACAAGCCCTGGCGGGTCAAGGCCGTCGGCGCGTTCGACGTGCTGCCGGTCGAGACCGCGGAGACGCTGCGCAAGGCCGAGCGGGACACCGCCACGCGGGACGGGCTGACGGTCAACGTCGCGGTCGGTTACGGCGGCCGCCGGGAGATCGCCGACGCGGTCCGCTCGCTGCTCAAGGAGCACGCCCTGCATGGCGGCACGCTCGAGGAACTCGCCGAGATCCTGGACGTCGACCACATCGCCGAGCATCTGTACACGAAGGGCCAGCCCGACCCCGACCTCGTCATCCGTACCTCCGGCGAGCAGCGGCTCGGCGGCTTCCTGCTGTGGCAGTCGGTGCACTCGGAGTTCTATTTCTGCGACGCGCTCTGGCCGGACTTCCGCAAGATCGACTTCCTGCGTGCGCTGCGCGACTACGGCACCCGGCAGCGCCGCTTCGGCGCATGACATCGCGGCCATGACGTTCGACGGCCCGCTCGTCAGTGCGGACTGGCTCGCCAGCAATCTCCAGAACGTCCGCCTCGTCGACGTGCGCTGGTACCTGGACGGGCGGTCCGGGCGCGCCGCGTATCGGTCCGGGCATCTGCCCGGCGCTGTCTGGCTGGACGTGGACGTCGAACTGGCCGGCTGGGCGTCGCCCGCGGCCGGCCGGCACCCGCTGCCCAGCCCCGCGCAGTTCGCCGCCGTGCTCGGCCGGGTCGGCATCGCAGCGGGTACGCCGGTCGTCGCATATGACGACGCCGGCGGGTCCGAGGCTGCGCGGCTCTGGTGGATGCTGCACGTCCTGGGTGAACCCGCGGCGGTGCTCGACGGCGGCATGCAGGCCTGGACCGGATCGCTGGAGACGCAGGTGCCGGACGTCGTGCCCGTCGAGCGGCCGGTACTCCCGTGGCCGGCGCAGCGATTCGTGAGCGCGGACGAAGTCGCCGTAACCGGCGCCGCGGTGTACGACGCGCGGTCGGCGCAGCGCTACGCCCACGGAGACCCGGCGATCGACCCGCGTCCCGGGCACATCCCCGGTGCCCAAAGCGCGCCGTGGGCGGCGAACCTCGACGGCGACGGCCGACTGCTGGCGCCCGCAAGGCTGCGCGAGATCTACGCCGACGCGCTGGACCGCGGCGGCGTGGCGTACTGCGGCTCCGGGGTCACCGCCTGCCTCGATCTGCTCGCGATGGAGGTCGCCGGCGTCGAGACCACCGCGCTGTACGCCGGGTCGTGGTCGCAGTGGGCCGCCGAGCCGTCGCGGCCAGCCGAGGAGGGCTTGGCCCCGTAGCGGTGCGACGCGCCGCGGGAAGCGGCACCGGGGCCACCAGGGTGCAGTGACTGTTAACCGGGGCGTAACCGCGACCTTGGCGCGCCTTCCCGGCCGAACGCCTCGGCGAACGTAACGTCGCAGGCGGCGACCCGGCCGACCCGGGTCGCGCGGAGGTCCCGACACGGTGGCGAAATCCAGCGAGGGGACCGGTCCGGTCCTCGGGACCGCGCCGACACCCCACAGCGCTGCGCGGTGCCGTACGCGAGCGCGCCGACTCCCCGCCAGGAGCCCTTCGTGACCCGAGCCGTCGAGCAAGCCACCCTGCGCACCTTCGTCCTCGACACCTCCGTCCTGCTGTCCGACCCGGGCGCACTGGGCCGGTTCGCCGAGCACGAGGTCGTCCTGCCGGTGGTGGTGATCAGCGAGCTGGAAGCCAAGCGGCACCACCCAGAGCTCGGCTGGTTCGCCCGGCAGACGCTGCGAGTGCTCGACGAGCTGCGGATCAAGCACGGCCGGTTGGACGCGCCGGTGCCGATCGGCGACCAGGACGGCAGTTTGCACGTCGAGCTGAACCATTCGGATCTCGCGACGCTGCCCCAGGGCTTCCGGGTGGACAGCAACGACTCGCGGATCCTGGCGGTGGCGCTGAACCTCGCGGCCGAGGGCCGACGGGTCACTCTCGTCACGAAGGACATGCCGCTGCGGGTCAAGGCCGCCGCGGTGGGGCTCGACTCGGACGAGTATCGGATGCACCCGCTGGCGAGCGCGACGGGCTGGTCGGGCATGCGCGAACTCACCGTGTCCGCGCAGACGGTCGACGCCCTGTACCTGGGCACGCCGCTGGAGCTCGTCGACGAGCCCGACCTTCTCGAGGTCGCCGACTCGCCGTGCCACACCGGCCTCGTCCTGCACTCGATCAAGGGCTCCGCGCTCGCCCGGGTGACCCCGGACAAGCAGGTCCGCCTGGTGCGCGGTGACCGCGAAGCGTTCGGGTTGCGCGGCCGGTCCGCCGAGCAGCGGATCGCCCTGGACCTGCTGCTGGACCCGGACGTCGGCATCGTGTCGCTCGGCGGCCGGGCCGGCACTGGCAAGTCGGCCATCGCGCTGTGCGCCGGACTCGAAGCCGTGCTCGAGCGGCGGCTGCACAAGCGGGTGGTCGTCTTCCGCCCGCTCTACGCGGTGGGCGGTCAGGAACTCGGCTACCTGCCCGGCAGCGAAAACGAGAAGATGGCGCCTTGGGCGCAGGCGGTGTTCGACACGCTCGGCGCGCTCGTCTCGTCCGCTGTGATGGAAGAGGTGCTCGACCGCGGCATGCTCGAGGTACTGCCGTTGACGCACATCCGGGGCCGGTCGCTGCACGACTCGTTCGTCATCGTGGACGAGGCGCAGTCGCTCGAGCGCAACGTCCTGCTCACTGTGCTGTCCCGGATCGGCGCCGGCTCGCGGGTCGTCCTCACCCACGACGTCGCGCAGCGCGACAACCTGCGGGTGGGCCGCCACGACGGCGTCGCCGCAGTCATCGAGGCCCTGCGCGGGCACCCGCTGTTCGCGCACGTCACGCTGACCCGGTCCGAGCGCTCACCGATCGCCGCGCTGGTCACCGAGATGCTCGAGGACCTGCCCCTCTAGGGCTTCGCGGCGTTCAGCGGCAGCCGGATCGTGTCGCGGACCCGACGCGTGTGCCCGGCCGGCGTCGAACCCGTCAGGCGAACGGGATGTGCGCCAGCTCCGTCCACTCTTCGCCGGTGGTCCGCCACAGCGTGTAGCCCTCGGCGCGCACCTGGTGAGCGCGGAATTCGCGGCGCAGGACGGTGAATGCCGCGCGGGCCTCGACCGGCGGTGCGGCGCGCAGGGCGAGGACATGCGGACGCAGCGGGCGGCGGTCGCCCGGCGTGAGCTCGGCCCACCACGCGTTCTGCAGGTCGTGATGGCGGTGCAGCAGTTCCGGGGACGCAATCGCGTAGGCGACCCCGGTGGGCGTCGGCAGCACTCCCGCGATCCCGATCGGGAAGGGCGGGCCGGCGGTGCCGACGAGGTCGATCCGGACCTCTGTCTCCAGCGAGCCCGGCAATTCGCGGAACAGCGCGATCCGCGCCGGCGCGGGCGCCGCCGACCACCGGGCGCAGACCTCGTCGAATCGGCGCTGGGCCTCGGCCTCGATGGCCAGCGTGATCCCGAGCGTCGACACGCGGCCGACCGTACCGGGCGCGGACCATTGACGAACACCGGCAACTAATCGAACATATATTCGTGATCCTGCACGCCGACCTGGACTCGTTCTACGCGTCCGTCGAGCAGCGCGACGAGCCTCGGCTGCGCGGCCGGCCGGTGCTGGTCGGCGGCGGCGTCGTGCTCGCCGCGAGCTACGAGGCCAAAGCCTTCGGCGTGCGGTCGGGGATGGGCGGCCGGCAGGCGCGCGAACTCTGCCCCGGCGCCGTCGTCGTGCCGCCCCGCTTCGAGGCCTACGTCGACGCCAGCAAAGCGGTCTTCGCGATCTTCGACGACACCTCGCCGCTGGTCGAAGGCATCTCCATCGACGAGGCCTTCCTGGACGTTGGCGGTCTCACCCACGTGGCCGGCAGCCCGGTGGAGATCGCGGTGCGGCTGCGTGCGGCGGTGGCCGAGCGCGTGGGCCTGGCCATCACGGTCGGCGCTGCGCGCACCAAGTTCCTCGCCAAGGTGGCGAGCGGCGTCGCCAAGCCGGACGGGCTGCTGTTCGTGCCGCCGGAGGGCGAGCTCGGCTTCCTACACCCGCTGCCCGTCCAACGGCTCTGGGGCGTCGGCAAGATCACGACGGCGAAGCTGCACGACCGCGGCGTGTTCACCGTCGGCGAGGTCGCGCAACTCGAACCGGACGCGCTGGTCGCGATGCTCGGACCGGCCTCCGGGCACCACCTGTACGCCCTCGCCCACAACCACGACCCGCGTCCTGTTGTTCTCGGTCGGCGGCGTCGGTCCATCGGCAGTCAGCGGGCCCTCGGTGCCCGGCGCAGGCTGCCGCCGGCCGACATCGACGCGACCCTCGTCGCGATCGTCGACCGCGTGTGCCGCCGGCTGCGCAAGGCACGGCGCGTGTGCCGCACGGTGGTCCTGCGACTGCGCTTCGAGGACTTCAGCCGGATCACCCGCTCACACACGTTGCTGCGCGCGACGTGGGAGACCGCACCGGTGCTCGCCGCGGCGCGCGGGCTGTTGGCGGCCGGCACGCCGCTCATCGAGGAGTTCGGGCTGACCCTGCTCGGCGTCTCGCTCACCAACCTCGAGGACGCGGACACCCTGCAACTCGAGCTGCCGTTCGCGGCGAAGAATCTCGGCACCCTCGACCCGACGCTCGACGGCATCCGGGAGAAGTTCGGGACGGACGCGGTGAAGCGCGCCGTCCTGCTCCAACGGGACGAGGGCTGGTCGCCGCCGATGCTGCCCGACTAGGCCGGCTCGTCGCGCGGGCCCTCCTGGATGGCCCAGCTGTTGCCGTCCGGATCGGCGAAGAAGATGAAGGAGTTGAACACCGCGCGCTGCGGATCCGGGCCGGGCAGCTGCTTGCCGTGCTCGAAGTGCTGGATCTCACCGACATCGACGCCGCGCCCGCTCAGCTCGCGATGTGCCTGCTCGATGTCCGGGACGGTGATCTGCAGACCGCCGGACGAGCCGGGCTCCGTCCGGTTGACGGTGCCGATGGCGATCGAACAGGCCGAGCCCGGCGGCGTCAGCTGCACGATCCGGAAATCGCCGTCGCGATGGTCGACGTCCACGTTGAACCCGAGCTTGTCCGCGTAGAACTCCTTGGCCCGGTCGATGTCGGTCACCGGGACGATCACTACTTCGAGCTTCCAATCCATGCCACTAGCTTGGTGTATGTGGCGAGTTCATTGCGAAACATCACGGTCGACTGCACCGATCCGGAGAAGCTGGGCCGCTTCTGGGCACAAGCACTGGGCTGGAATCTCTACCACGACGACGACCCGGAGGTGCTCGTCGCGCCGGAGTTCCCGCCGCGACG
>JAVHVB010000259.1:0-5108 GCA_032160775.1 Pseudonocardiales bacterium
CAGATCGGGGCGCACGGGGCCGCTGCGCTGTACGGCGGCACGATCGGCCGTGCTGTCGTGCACGCTGTGCGGCACTTGCCACTCGCTCCGGACGCGACGCTGGCGCCGATCACCGGGCCGATGACCATCGACGATCTGCGCAGCTACCGGACCGTCGACCGCGCACCGACGCACGTCCCCTACCGCGGGCTGGACGTCTACGGCATGCGGCCCTCGTCGAGCGGCGGCATCACGGTCGGCGAGTCGCTCAACATCCTCGAACAGTTCAACCTCAGGGCGATGGACCCGGTGCAGCAGTTGCACCACTACCTCGAAGCGACCCGGCTCGCGTTCGCCGACCGGAACCGGTACATCGGCGACCCCGCGTTCGTCTCGGTGCCGCGCCGCACCCTGCTGTCCGACCCGTTCGCCGCACAGCGCGCCTGCCTGATCGATCCCGACCACGCCCTTCTGAGCCCGGTGGCGCCCGGCGACCTGCAGGGATCAGGGCAGTGCACGTCGGCTACAGCGGACACGACGGCGGGCAACGAGGGCGCGCACACCAACCACTTCGTGGTCAGCGACCGGTGGGGAAATGTCGTCTCGTACACGAACACGATCGAGCAGCTCGGCGGCAGCGGGATCGTGGTGCCCGGCCGCGGGTTCCTGCTCAACAACGAGCTGACGGACTTCAACTTCGCGCCCACCCAGGGGACGGCGTCCGATCCGAACCTGCCGGCCGCCGGCAAGCGACCGCGATCGAGCATGTCGCCGACGATCGTGCTGCGCCACGGCCGGCCATTCCTCGCGGTCGGCTCGCCGGGCGGCGCGTCGATCATCACGACGGTCGTCCAGATCCTGATCAACCGGATCGACCTGGGCATGTCCCTGCCCGAGGCGATCGCCGCGCCGCGGGCGTCCCAGCGCAACAGCGCGAAGACGCAGGCGGAACCGGATTTCCTCGCGCTGCCGACCACGCCCGGGCTCGAGGCCCTGGGCCAGCAGTTCGCGGTGAGCGACACCTCGCCGCTGGATCCGTCGATCCACATCGCGCCGACGATCGGCGTCGCTTCCGGCTTGGAGTTCCTCAGGCACGGCGAGGTGCTTGCCGCCGGCGAACCGGTGCGGCGTGGCGGCAGTGCAGCCGCGGTGGTCCGACCAGCCCCCTAGGCGCAACTCGGCCGGGTCAGTGCCGCGCCTTCGCCGACGCTCTGATCCGATAACGTGCCGGTAGTTGGGGCGCGGCGAGGGGGATCAACGATGCCGAAGCCGATCATCGTCGCGGTCAGCGTCGCGTCCGCCTGCCTGGCTCTCGCGGCAGGCGCGTGCACCAGCGACAAGGCACCGACCAGCACGGCATCGACCGCAAGCCGGCCGGAACCGGCTGGTTCGACAGCGCCGAGTCAGACACCGGTGCTCATCTGGCCGGCGCCGGGCGACCCGCTCGAGCGTGCGCGGGCAGCCGCGCTCGAGCCCGCGGTGAAGGAGCACCTGACCTTCCACGTGCATGCGCATCTCGATGTGTTCCTCGACGGCCGACCTGTCACCGTGCCGGCCGGGATCGGCATCAACATCAAGGACCCAGGGGTGCGCTCCTTCCCCGGGGTCGACGGTTCGACCACGTATGGCGGCATCGAGCGGTGCGGCCAGCCGTGCATCTCGCCCCTGCACACGCACGACGTCACCGGGATCCTGCACACCGAGTCGGCACGGCTGCGACCGAACACCCTCGGCGAGTTCTTCGTCGAGTGGGGCGTCCCGCTGAGCGATTCGTGTGTCGGCGAGTACTGCGTCCCCGAACGGGCGATCGCGGTCTACGTCGATGGGAAGGCCTACCAGCGAGACCCGCGCGGGATCGAACTGACCGACCTGCGGGAGATCGCGGTAGTGATCGGAACACCGCCTGCGGAGATTCCGAGCACGGGCGACTTCTCCCAGGCGTAGCGCGGCGCAGATGTCAGTTGTCGATCGCGCCGCCGCCGCGTACCCGGCCCGTCGCAGCGGCTACCGCCGACTCGAGGTAGGGCCAGGCGATCTCGGCCGGGATACCGCCGACGATGGGCTGCAATGACAGCGCGGCGCCGCGCGCGACGAGGGCGTACGCCTCGTCCGGGGTGACGATCTGGTACGCGCCACGTTCGGCTCTGAGCTCGTCGACCGTGCGCGCGTGCGAGGTGGTGATGGTCGCGCCGCGCTTGGCCTTCCATCGTTGATAACCGACCGCGTCCATGAGCAGGTACTCGCCGATCTCGGCCCACGCCCGATCCGGGTCCTCGGCGACGAAGACGGTGAGCGGAACGTCCGTGGGCTGGAGCACACACCCGCGCGGCTTCACGCCGGCTGCTGCCGCCGACTCTCGGTAGACGGCCTCCAGGCTCGGATCGGCGGCGTCGGCGATGAAGTACATGCCCAGCCGCCCGGCCCGCCGGGCTGCCGCCGGACTGCCCCCTCCGTACGCCAGCATCGGCCCACCGCGGGTGTACGGCGCGGGAGTCACCCGGGCCGTCCGGCCGGCGAATTCGACGGTGTCACCGGACCAGAGCCGCCGCAGCAGCTGGATGCGGTCCTCGACCAGTTGGGCACGCACCCGGCGGTCGACGCCGAACGCGGCGAACTCCTCGTCGCGGTAGCCGATGCCGATGACGTAGGAGACGCGTCCTCGGCTGATCAGGTCCAGTACCGCCATGTCCTCGGCCAGCTTGACCGGCTCGTAGAGCGCGAGGAGCAGCGCCGAGACGCTGATCCGCATGTTCGTCGTGCGGGCGGCGAGCGCGGCGGCCAGCGGGATCGGTGAGGGCAGGTAGCCGTCGTCCGAGCCGTGGTGCTGCGAGACGATCGCGCTCATGCAGCCGCGGGTGTCGGCCCACTCGGCCATCTCGAGGGCGGTGCGGTAGCTGTCGGCGCGCGCGGCCGGGTCGTCGGACGACGTGCGCATCGCGAAGCGCATCAAGTACATGACTCTCCTCGGACACCCATCGACCGGCCGTCCGACGACGTACGGCGGCACCTGGTCAGCGGATACCGATCACCATCGAGTCGGGACCGACCAGGTGGCTCGACGCGAGTCTCCCGGAACCCGGTTGCCCGCATTCGCTCCATGCAGTCCGCGCCCGTGTAGCCGAAGCCGCCCGCGGCTCGATGAGCCGAACTGCCTCCGCTGTGCGCACCGGGGGAGTCTAGGGCGGCTTTGGTGATCATGTCCTGCCCGGGTGAAGCCCGCGAGAGTTCGGTAGCCGGCCGAGGGTGCGTTGCGATCTTCCGACGCGTGGATCACTCCCCGCAGGCGGGCTCGCCCGGGAGTAGCGCTCGGATGACGAGGTGGTACGTCTTGCCCTCGTCGGTCCAGGTGGATGACGTCGCTGCGCGCGCCGCCGCGAACACGGCGGCGGCATCGGCGCCCGACAGCTCACCGCACGGCCCGGTGTCGGTGTGCTCGCTGAGCAGCGCCGTCAGGTCCGGTCCCGGCCAGGCCGTTGCATGCTTGTCGTTCGTCGGCGAGTCCATGAGCTCGGTGACGCCGACGCGGTCCGGTGTCCAGGTACCGCCGCCCGCCGGGACCGTGACGCTGTCGACGAGGTCGCCGATCAATGCGCTGAGCGCGTGCCGTCGGGCCTGCTGCTCCATTGACAGACCCAACGCGCGGTCACCGTCGCCGAACCCCAATGCGTATGCGCTGGCCGTGCGCGGCGCGCCCGGCCGCGGCCGGAATGCGAGGGTCGTCGTGCCCAGGTCCGTCACCCCTGGTCTTCCGAAATCGACGTCGCCGAACAGCCCCGACGAATCCGCGGCATCGATCAACTCGGCAAGTCTGTCGGAGTCGACGCTGCCGAGCCGCAGGGCGACCACGGGGTGGTAGGTGTCCTCGTCCTTCGTGACGAATGCGGTGCCGTCGCCGTAGATGGTCACCGTCGGGCGCGAGCCGAGTGCGTAATCGATCGGCACGAACCCGCCACTGGTCTCGACCTGGAAGACGACGAGGCCGGCCGGCAGCCCTGGGGGCGGGGCGCTCGTTTCGCCGCCGCCGGGTTCATTCCCGGCCGAGGATGCGCAGCCGGCCACAGCCAGGACCATGGTTGATACAGCGACGGCCAGCAAGTGTCGTCTCATACTGATCATGACGAGGACCGCAGAGGCGCAGGTTCCACTGAGAGGTCCGGCAGGACTGTTCTGTTTGGCTCGACTCGCTTTCGCCTTCGCCGGCGACGGAGCTACCCGCCCCACTGCTGAACGATCATCGCGTTCAGCATGCCGTGGTCGTGGCTCTGGTCCATCGTTGCGTGTTGGACCGCCTTGTGGGCGTTCTCGTCGGTCTGGGCGAGATGGTTGGACCACGTGCCCAGCAGGGTGGTGAGGTCCTGGGTCTGCTGGAGCAGCTCCTTCGCGCTCAGGATTGTCCAGTTGGCGTCGATGTGCCGCTTCAGGTTGGCGTGGTACTCCTTGAGGTGCTCGCACTCGGGGCTGCCGTCGCTGAGGATATGGATCGTGTGCAGGTAGTCGTCGAAGGTGGCCGCGGTGATGAAGTCGTGGAGCGTCGGCAGCCGGTGCCAGTCGACCTTCTGCGCCAGGACGTCCCAGACCGCCCCGGTGAAGACCCAGAAGCCGTCAGCAGACACCTCGCCGACCCGGGGTTCCGGCGCGGCCTCCTGAGCTGCCGGGGCAGGTTCCTGAGCTGCTGGCGTGTACTCGTGGCCCGCGGGAGCGGCGTCGTGTGCCACCGGGTGCCATCGGTAGCTGGCCTCGTCCCACCAGTGCTTACCGTCCTCGGAGTACTGCTTGCCGGCTGCGGATCGCGTTTCTTCCTGCGTCATCATGGTCGGCGCTTCCTTCCGGCCTCGGCCGCCCGCCTCGAGTGGCGAGGGATTGCGGAAAGCTAATCCGACCGCCCGTGGGCCTTGTGTCTCAGACGAGACGTTCGGCCGAAGTGCTCGAGGATTTCGCAGCGCCGGCGGCGACCCTGCACACACGGACTCCGGCGACGGCCCGCGCAGGAGCTCACGCCGCGCCGTTCCGTCCGTCGTGTTGGGTTCTCGAGTTGTAGCGTCGCACCGTGACGAACCAAGGAACCGGGACGGCGCCTCGCAGCCTGCCGCTGATCCTCGCCCGCGAGCTGTCGGCCAACCTGGCGACGC
>JAVHVB010000260.1:0-5580 GCA_032160775.1 Pseudonocardiales bacterium
GTAGGTGCCCGCGACATCGGCCACAGTCCGCCCCAGATCGCCGCAGATGCCGCTGCCGTAATTGACGTGACTGCCGGCCGGGCCGACCACCGACCAGCCCACCGTGTCGCACGACGCCGCACCGCCACGCAGATACACGACCGTGCCCTTCGCCAACTCCAACCGGTACACCGACTTCGCACCGGGAACCGCGATGCGGCCAGACACGGTGTCACCGACGCTGATATGCGAGGTCGCGCGCGGGCCGATCACCGCGGCGCTCGCTGTCGCTGTCGCTGTCGTCGCCGCGAACCCGGCATCTCCGGTGCTGGCCACATCGAGCACACAGCCGTCGACCGCTCCCGCTGGCAGGCCCAGACTCGAGCACAGTGCGGTCGCGGCGCGTTCGGCTGCCGCAGGCAGGGCAGGGGGGTTCCGGTCCGGGAAGGAGGGATCGGTGAATGTCTGCGTCGACTCGCCGGGCCCGTAGTCGAACAACGAGCTGGCGTTGGACACCCGCCATGAATCGGCGAACTTGTGATAGCGGGTGTCGTAGTCCTGCAGCTCCCTGACCTGGTACTCGGCACCACTGCGCGATTGCACCGTATTGCCGGGTGTGCCGGTGAACGGCCCGAGCAGCCCGTGTACGTGATTCTTCAACGAGTCATCCAGCGCAAAAGTGAGATCCAACCCGAGCGGGTTGGAGCGCACTCCGACGCCCGTCCCACCGGCGAGCCGCACGGCAACCGAGTCCGTGCCCACCTGCAGAGTCGCGCCGTTCGCCAACGTACGGCTGCCCACCCCCACGGGCCGACCCGCCAGCTCGACGGTGACTTCGCTCGAGCCCGCCACCGGACGAACCTCGACGCGGTTACCGACGGCCTGGATCGCGACCGCGGTGTTGACCGCGATCGTGCGCGAGTCCGGTACCGGCTGCTGACGCGTCTGCACCTCGAGCGACCCGTCGTCAGTGGCGAGAGCCACGAACTCGCCGACAGCCTGCAGGTCGTAGTAAGCACCGTCGCCCGTGTGGAGGTGCGGATCGCCGTTGCTCGCCGGGCCGCCGGCGGGTACGCCGCCTGCCCCGGGATCGTTGCACGTGCCTGCGCCGCTGCACATGTTGGTCGGGCTGTTCGGGTCGTCCTTCAGCCCAATCCTCGGGTCGGTCGGCACCGGGTCGCAGATACCGGCGTCCATGCCGCCGCAGTCGGTGTAGTTCTCCGGGATGCTGTTGTCCTCGTGGGGCTCCTCGGGCTCCGGCCCGCAGCCGAACCAGCACCAGTGGTCGCCGGTCTGTTTGTTGTAGCCCCAACCAGCCGCCGGCCCGATGTTCACCACACCCGTCCCCGTGGTGTCGTCCCATTCGAGGCCGCCGCCACCGCCGCCTACGCCGAGTTCGACGCTGTCGCTGTTCCCGCCGAAGTCGTCGAGCTTCGGCGCCGCATTGTCCTTCTGCTCGAAGCGGAACCCACACTTGATGTCGACGGTGAGGTGACCTTCCGCGCCGAAGCCGCCGGACGCTCCGTAGTAGGCGCCGAGTTGGGTTCCCGCCGTTGCCAAACCAATCTCGCCCCGACCGCCGAAGCTCCCCAGCGCTAGGCCGCCGCTGATGCCGACAGCGAAGTAGTCGCAGAGACCGGTCGGATCGCGCCGGTTCACTGGGTCGGCGCTGACGTAGCTGTACAGGTTCGGGCTTCCACCCGCGACGCCGAGCGGGTCCGGCGCGGTCCAGCGTCCCGTCTCCGGCGCGTAGTCGCGTGCGCCGAACCGCACGAGGCCGGTGTCCGGGTCGGTGACCCCACCGGCGTACCCCACGAGCTGAAATCCCGGCGCGGACTCGCGCTGCACCCCACCCCACACATCGCGGGTGACGGTGTCGGCGACCGTGCCGTCAGTGGAGTCGAGGACGACGGTCGGGCTGCCGACGGCGTCGACCACCTCGAGGTAGTCGGTGCCGTTCTTGGCCACGTACGCCGGGCTGAGGCTGTCGGAGTACACGTAGCGCGCGGTGACCTCGCCGTTTGCGTCGACCTCGGCAGCCGGCCGGTACTGGTCGCGATAGATCGTCCCGGACATGATCTGGCCATCGATCTTGCGCGCGATGCGTCGGCCGTACGCGTCGGTGACGTACTCGATCGTCGGGCCGGACGGCGGCTCGACGGACATCAGTGAACCGTTGCCGTCGTAGTGATAGGACGTGGTCCCGCGACTGCTCTCGGCACTCGCCAACCGCCCTGCGCCGTCATAGGTGTAACGCACGCCGCCGCGCTGGACCAGTGCGTTGCGTCCGTCGTACTCGGCAGTCGTGACGGTGCCGTCGGGTGCGGTGACCCGGATGAGATTGCCGCTCGGGTCGTAGCGATAGTCGGTGCGGGCGTCGCCCTGGCTCACGTCGGCGATACGGCCAGTCGAGTCATAGGCGTAGCGCGTCGTGGTGTCCGGCTGGCCGGTGACGGCGACGGACTCGCTCAGGACGCGGCCTAGCTGATCCCGCTGCCAGTGCAGGTCGGCGAGGACGGCCCCGTCCTCGCCGGTGACCTTTTCGCTCACCACCTCGCCGAACTGGTTGTGGTCCCAGGTCCGCACGAGCTGACCGAGCCGTTCGGTGGTCACCGCGCCTGTTGCCGGGTCGCGCTCAATCGTGAGGTCGCCGGCCTGGACGAGCAGCCCGCTCTTGTCGTAGCGGTACGTCGCTGCCGGCGCCGAGCCGACCGTCTCGCTCGCGGTCCGGCCGAGGCCGTCCAGCTTGCGCGAAACCGTGACATCGAACGGTCCCTCGACCTGCTCGGAAACGACCTGGCCGGCTTGGTACCCCGTCGTGGACTTGATGCCCGGGCCGGACCACGCGCTCAAGAGGCCCTGGTCGTCGTAGTTCGCCGTCCACGGGCCGGAGCCGGCATTGAATCCGGTCACCCGGCCGGACGGGTCGCGGGTGATGATCTTGTTCCCGCCAGGCCAGCTGATCTGGGTGAGGTGGCCGGTCACGTCGTACGCGTAAGTACTGAACTGCGGTCCGCCCTCGCCGGCCGGAGCGCTGATCGCGGCCACCTTGCCGTCGGCGCGGCGTGTGATTCGGTACTGGTTGCCGTCCGGTCCCGCGAAGCCGCTGAGCCTTCTCATGGCGTCGGTTGTGAGCGCCGTGTCGATTGAGCCAGGCCCGGTGATGCTGGTCGGGACGCCGTCGGGACCGAGGACGGTGACTTGGCGCCGCCCGAGCGGATCGATCACCATCGCGTGGCCAGGTGAATAGCGGTACTGCCAGGTCCGCGCTTCGGCGCCCGTCCCGAGGGTGATGCGGTCGATCCGTCCGGAGTCGGCGTAGTGGTAGGTCGTCTGCGGCGCACCGGCGCGCTGCCGGGACAGCACCCGGCCACTGTTGTCGAAGCTGACCCGCTCGGTGCGTCCGGACGGGTCGGTCGTGGTGGTCGCCCGCTCGGTGGGGTCGTACTCGTAGCTCCACGTGGCGCCGTCGACACCGATCTTCGTGACCGGCGGCCGGGTGAGGGCCTGCGCCGAACCGGTGCGGGACTCCTCCACCGACGCGGCGCCGCTGCTGACGGACGCGGTAACCGGAGCGTCCATCCCCCACCGCGGATCCGCGGCGAGCTCGATCACGACAGCGCGCTTGCCGGGCGTGGTGAGTCGGCGGGTCATGCCCGCTGCTTCGAGCGCGGTCGTGCGGCCGTCCGCCGCGACGTGCGTGCGCCGGACGGTGCCGTCATCGAGTTCCTCGACGCTGTCCCGGACCGACGTCCCGTCCGAGAGCTTCGCGGTGACTGTCGTGGTCGACCCGACCACGTGACGCTCGAAACGCACGGCAGTGCCGACACCGTCGGTGCGGGTCGTAAGCCGCCCGTCCTTGTCGTACTGGTATTGGGTGACCACGCCGGTCGGATCGGCCAAGGAGGCGAGCAGTCCCGTGTCCGCCGTAGTGATCACTGCTCGCGAGCCGTCGGGATAGCCGACCGCCGCGAGCCGGTCATCGACCACGCCGAGCCTCGTCTGCACGCCGCTGGCGGTATCCAGCCGGAGGGCGGTTCCGGCCGCGTCGCGCCGGACGGTCAGCGTCGTTCCCGTCCGGTCGGCCACGGATTCCAGCCCGTCCGCGCCCCATTTGAACTGCAGGACAGGTTCGCCGGTCAGCGCATCCTGAACGGCAGTCGGCCGCCCCGTCTCGTCGAAAGACGTCACTGTCGCGCCGTCGCGCGCGGCCACGGCCCAGGCGCCGGAATTGCCGTCCAGCTCGACGGGGGTGACGTGCCGGAGCTCGCCCGACGCGGTCAGTTCAGTGCGGGACGAGACGTCGAGCGCGTCGAGGACACTCAGCGACCAGCCGTCGAGGCCGACCGCGGCTGCTGGTGGCGCGGGGTCGACTCGCCGGCCCGGAGCGCGGTCGCTTGCATAGACAAGGCGGATGTTGGAGCCGGCAATAGGCAGGCTCGCGCTGGCCACTTGACGCGCGCACGGCAGCAAGCCGAGGTCGTCGCAGCCTACGGAGGACTGTCGCGGGGTCGAATCGTCGTTGCCGTTCGCACCGCCGGTACAGGCTGCGGCGCCGGCCAACGCCGCAATCGCAGCCGCGAGTACAGCGATCGCTCGACGGGCCGAGTGGTGCTCACTCATCACGCATCTCCCCCGTGCTCACGGAGCATCGTCCGGATACAAGGTCCGGAGCAGGTCGAGCAGCACCGGCGTCACTCCGCCGCAGGCGTTGGCGGCCGCGACGAAGGTAGCCCCGGCTCCAGCGTTGTGCAGGGCGACGACCTCCCAGCCAAGGGATTCGCCGGTGTGGCCGTACCAGTGGCCGAAGCGCATGATGCCCAGGCCGTACTCGAATCCCGACTCGCCGATGTCCTGCGTCCGGAGCCGCCGCTCTTGGAGCGCGGCCGGCAGGAGATCGGTGCCCGCCGTCGATTCGGCCCAGGTGGCGAGGTCCGCGAGGTCTGCGATCACTCCCCCCGCACCCTGCGTGAAGCTCGTGTTCCACTCCGTCGTGTCGGTGTCGACGGCAAAGCCGGACAGCCCGACGTCGTCGCCCTCGGCGACGCACTCGTCGTCGAGGTATCCGTGTGCGGCCGGTTCGGGCAGCCGGGTGTCCGTCGACGGCGGCAGGACGGTGTGCTGCATGCCCAGCGGCCCGGTGAGCTGCTCCGCGATCAGGTCGGACAGCGACTTCCCGCCGACCTTCTCGGCGATCATCTGCAACACGATGAAGTTGGTGTTCGAGTAGCCGGCCGTTCCCGGCTTCTCGACCGAGTCGCGCAGCGCCGCGTTGACGAGTTCTTCCGGACTCCAGACCCGCGACGTGTCGCGGGCGATGTCGGCACCTATGCCGGTTGCGGTGTTCAGGTAGTCGGGCAGGCCCGATCGCATCGCGAGCAGCTGCTCCACCGTGACGTCTGCGAGCTGCGGCTGCGCTGCGGCGAGCTCGGGCAGGTAGGCCGACACCGGCGCTGCCAGGTCGACCGATCCGGCGGCGACGAGTTGCAGCACGGCCGTCGCGGTGAACGTCTTGGTGATGCTGCCGATTCGCAGCGAATCCTGCAGAGACGCGGCGGCGCCACCGAGTACCGCGTTTCCGTACGCCTTCGTGAAGACGCC
>JAVHVB010000261.1:0-7533 GCA_032160775.1 Pseudonocardiales bacterium
CGACTACGCGCACCATCCGACCGAGATCGCGGCGTCGCTCACCGCTGCGCGCGAAGCACTGGCGGCCGGTGCCGGCGGACGGACCGGCCGGCTCATCGCGGTGTTCCAGCCCGGTACCTACAGCCGCACGCAGACCTTCGCCACGGAGTTCGCCGAGGCGTTGGCGATCGCCGACATCGCGGTGGTCATGGACATCTTTCCGGCCCGTGAGGAACCCATCCCAGGCGTCACCGGCGCCACTATCAGCACGCTGATCCCGCTGCCGGCCGAGCAGGTGATCTACGAGCCGCGCTACGACGCGGTGCCGGAGCGGATCGCGGCGGTCGCCCGGCCCGGCGACCTGGTGATGACCATGGGCATCGGCAACGTGTACCTGCTCTGCGACGAGATCCGCGACGCGTGCGGCCGGCAGCCGGAGGGCGGCCGATGACGACGACGACGAGCGACGTGCGCGGAGCGGCACTGGCCGAGCCTGCGCCGCCACACCGCGATCGCCGGCGCACCGTGCTCGTCGCCGTCGCCGCGGCGGTCGTGCTCGCCGTGGTCGGCACGTGGCTCGTCGCGTTCAGTTCGGTGTTCGGCGTGCGCACGGTCGAGGTGCGCGGCATCCACGTGCTCACCGCCGATCAGGTGCGCACCGCCGCGGACATCGGCAACGGCACGCCCCTGGTCCGGCTGGACACGGCCGCGATCACCCGGCGGGTGGAGCAGTTGTCGGAGGTCGAGTCGGCCCAGGTCAGCACGTCCTTCCCGTCCACCGTCGTGATCCTGGTCGAGGAGCGCATCGCCGTCGGCTTCGTGCGCCGCGGTACACATGTGCGCCTCGTCGACCACACCGGCGCGGAGTTCCGCACCGTCGACGAGCCGCCGGCCGGCCTGCCGCACTTCGTGCTGCCGACCGGCGACGAGCAGCGCAGCACGGCCGCCGCGGTGGCCGCCGTCGCCGCCTCGCTGCCGGCGTCGTTGGCCGGCCAGGTGCGCTCGATCCAGGCGCTGAACGCGACCCGCATCACCCTCGTGCTCACCCGGCAGCGGCTCGTCCAGTGGGGGAGCGCCGAGCGCACCGCCGACAAGGCAGTCCTGCTGCCGGCCCTGCTCCGCCGGTCGGTCGGCTACGTCGACCTGACGGACCCGGATCGGCCGCTCACCCGGCGCTGAACGGGCAAGAAACCGGCGTGTCGCACGGCGCGCCTGCACACGATCGCCGGGACCTCGCTCTAACTTCGGTGCATCATCCCAGGTTGACATAACGTTAAACATCTACCTGAGGGTGAGGGTTCACGCCAGTGCTCACCGACCACCACGTACTCGTTCTCGGCACTTCAGGAGAGACACCATGACAGCACCGCACAACTACCTGGCGCTCATCAAGGTCGTCGGGGTCGGCGGTGGCGGCGTCAACGCCGTCATCCGGATGTTCGAGGTCGGCCTCAAGGGCGTCGAGTTCATCGCGGTGAACACCGACGCGCAGGCCCTGTTGATGAGCGACGCCGACGTCAAGCTCGACGTCGGCCGCGAGCTGACCCGGGGTCTCGGCGCCGGCGCGCAGCCCGATGTCGGGCGCAAGGCGGCCGAGGACAACCGCGACGAGATCGAGGAAGTGCTCAAGGGCGCGGACATGGTCTTCGTCACCGCGGGCGAGGGCGGCGGCACGGGCACCGGCGGCGCCCCGGTCATCGCGAGCATCGCGCGCAAGCTCGGCGCGCTGACGATCGGCGTCGTCACCCGGCCGTTCAGCTTCGAGGGCAAGCGGCGGGCGACGCAGGCCGACGACGGCATCGACGCGCTGCGCGCCGAGTGCGACACGCTCATCGTCATCCCCAATGACCGGCTGCTGCAGATCAGCGAGCAAAACGTGTCGGTGATGGACGCGTTCCGCAGCGCCGATCAGGTACTGCTCTCCGGTGTGCAGGGCATCACAGACCTGATCACGACGCCGGGTCTGATCAACCTCGACTTCGCCGACGTCAAGAGCGTGATGAGCGGCGCCGGCTCGGCGCTGATGGGCATCGGCTCCGCACGTGGCGACAACCGGGCCCGGCAGGCCGCCGAGATCGCCATCGCCAGCCCGCTGCTCGAGGCGAGCATGGAAGGTGCGCACGGAGTGCTGCTGTCGATCTACGGCGGCTCCGACCTCGGTCTGTTCGAGATCAACGAGGCCGCCACCCTGGTCGCCGAGGCGGCGCACCCGGACGCCAACATCATCTTCGGCGCCGTCATCGACGACACGCTGGGCGACGAGGTCAAGGTGACCGTCATCGCCGCCGGCTTCGACAGCGGCCAGTTGCCGTACAAGAAGGTCGACATCCGCCGCGAGCCCGCGGCGAGCAGCCGGACCACGCCGTCGCCGCAGCCGCAGCCGAAAGCGGCCGATCCGGAGCCGAGGGAACCGGTGCCGGTCGCCAACGGCTCCGCACGGGAACCCTTGCGGGTCGACGACGAGCTGGACGTCCCCGACTTCCTGAAGTAGACGGCCGTGACCCGGCACGACGACGAGCGTCGGCGCGCCGAGCTGGTGACCGCACTCGGCGCGGTGCGCGCGCGCATCGCCGACGTCTGCGCTGCGGTCGGGCGGGACCCGCGTGAGCTGACGCTCGTCGCGGTCACCAAGACCTTCCCGGCCGTCGACGTCGCGGCGCTCGCGGCGATCGGCGTCACCGACATCGGCGAGAACAAGGATCAGGAGGCGCGCGCCAAGATCAAGGAGCTCGCGGCGCCGCAGTATGCGCCGCCGGCCCCGATCCGCTGGCACCTCGTCGGCCGGGTGCAGACGAACAAGGCGAACAGCGTCGTGTCGTATGCGCACTGCGTGCATTCGCTCGACCGGCCGAAACTCGTCCACGCGCTCGCCGACGCGGTCGGCCGCGGCCGGCCGGCGCCGCTGGAGGTCTTCCTGCAGGTGAGCATGGACGGCGATCCGGACCGCGGCGGGGTGCCGATCGACCGGCTGGCCGAACTCGCCGACCTGGTTGCCGCGCGCCCCGAACTCGTCCTGCGCGGCGTCATGACTGTGCTGCCGCTCGGCGTCGAACCGGACGAGGGGTACGCCCGGCTGGCCGAGTTGTCGCAGCGGTTGCGCGCCGATCACCCGCAGGCGAGCGCGATCTCGGCGGGCATGAGCGGCGACCTCGAAGCGGCAGTGAGAAATGGCTCGACACACGTTCGCGTCGGTACGGCGTTGCTCGGCCGTCGCGAGCAGGTTTTGGGTTAGCGTCCGACCTAGGTAACACCACCTTCGAAGGCTCGTGGAGGAACTAATGCCCGGAGCGATGCACCGGATGGGCGTCTATCTCGGTCTGGTTGAGGACGACGACTACGGCGACGTCGAGAACTACGGGCACGGTTCGCACAGTGCCGAGCGCGCGCCTGCGCGTCGCGACGACTACGCCGAACACCGTTACCCGCGCGAGAGCGTGGAGCCGCCGGCCCGCGAGTACGACGACGATCCGCGGAGCGGTTACGAGGATTACCGGCAGCCGTCCTACCAGATCACCGCGTTGCACCCGCGCACCTACAACGAGGCGCGCACCATCGGTGAGCACTTCCGCAAGAGCACGCCGGTGATCATGAACCTGTCGGACATGGACGACGCGGACGCCAAGCGGCTCGTCGACTTCGCGGCCGGGCTCACCTTCGGCCTGCACGGGCGGATCGAGCGGGTCACCGCCAAGGTGTTCCTGCTCAGCCCGCACAACGTCCAGGTCACCGCGCAGGACAAAGCCCGCATCGAAAGCGGCTTCTTCAATCAGTCCTAGGCCCTTCGGGTCGAAGACTGAACCGCCTCTCCGGGTTTCTACTGTTGTTGCCCGATCCAGCTTCTCCTTCGGTGCCGCTGTTGCAGTTGGCTTCCAGCCGCTTCGGGGGCACTCACTAGGCTGTGCAGACGTTTGTAGTTCGTCCGGGCGGGACGGTCAGGGTCAGGAGGGTTCTCGATGGCGCTGTTGTTCGGCGTCGTCGGTTACGTGATCTACCTGTACATCATCCTGGTTCTGGCGCGCATCGTGATCGACTGGACGCGGCAGTTCGCGCGTAAGTGGCGGCCCGCCGGAGCGGCCGCTGTCGGGGTCGAGGTGGTCTACCTCGCGACCGACCCACCGATCAAGCTGCTCCGCCGATTGGTCCCACCGCTTCAGCTGGGTACTGTAAGCCTCGACCTGAGCGTCATCATCCTGCTGATCGTGCTCATCGTGCTCCGGCAGGTTGCCCTGACGGTCGGGTAACGCCTTTCCTAGGATTGAGCGCAGGATGACAAGACGCTTATCGAACAATGACGAGCCGGACGAACCGGCACGCGACGAGCCACTGAGGTGACCGAATGCCGTTGACTCCCGCCGAAGTCCACAACGTCGCGTTCAAGAAACCCCCGATCGGCAAGCGCGGCTACGACGAGGAAGAGGTCGACGCGTTCCTCGACATCGTCGAGGTCGAGTTGTCCCGGCTGATCGAGGAGAACAACGATCTGCGCTCCCGGCTGAGTTCCGGGCAGCCGGCACCCGCTCCGGCAGCGGCACAGGCCGCCGGCGCCGATCCGGCCGAACTGGCCGCGGCGCGGGATGAGAACGGCCGGCTCCAGGGCCGCATCGCCGAGCTCGAGAAGACGCTCAGCCAGAGCAAGAACGGCGCGCAGCAGCAGGTCGTGCAGCTCCAGCAGCAGCTGGCGCAGAGTGAGCAGTCGCTGGCCGAGAGCCGCAAGCAGCTCGAGCAGGTCCAGCAGAACTTCGCAGCCGCGCAGGCCGCCCAGAAGGCCGCGCCGGCCAATCTCAGCAAGGACGCCGCACCTCCGGTCCCGGCTGACCACCACCAGCAGGCCGTCCAGATGCTCGCGCTGGCGCAGCAGACGGCCGACCAGCACCTGGCGCAGGCGAAGGCCGAGGCCGAGCGGCTGGTCAGCGAAGCCCAGTCGCACGCCGACTCGACCCTCGGCGACGCCAACGACAAGGCGGCCCGCCAGCTTGCCGACGCCGAGACGCGTGCCAAGCAGCTCAACGACGAGAGTTCGGCCCGGGCGGCCCAGGCGGTTCAGGACGCCGAGCAGCGCGCGGCCACCATCACCTCGCAGTTCGAGCAGCGCAAGGCGGCTCTCGAGCGCCGGGTGGAGCAGCTGCGCACCTTCGAGCGCGAGTACCGCACCCGGCTCAAGAGCTACCTCGAGTCGCAGCTGCGGGACCTCGACGCCAGCGGAGCCGTCGAGGCGACCAATGCGAGCGGTGAGATGGCGGACGCTCAGCAGGGTTGAGGCCACCTCCCGTAGTTTCGGACAGTGCTTCTGCTGACCCTGCTGCTGATCGCGCTGATCAGCGTCATTCTGGGTGTCATATTTGCGAGCGTCGCGTGGCTGTTCGTCTCGCTCGTCGCTAGCGTTCTTGCGGCAATGGTTTTGGTCCGTTCCTGGCGGATGATCAAGGAGCGTCGGACGCAGATGGCACGTGGCAGCAAGTCGGACAAGCCCGCAAGCAAGTCGTGGTTGCGCGGACGGAAGAAGGACGCACCGCCTGGCGATGCCCCGGAACCGGCCGCCGCGGCGGCGGACCCGGAAGTCGTGGTGGTCGACGGCCGTCCCGAGTACCACCGCGCCGACTGTTCCCGGCTGAGCGGTGTCACCGGTGAGCCGGTGCCGCTGAGCCAGGCGGTCGAGGACGGCTTCACCCGCTGCCCGGTCTGCGCGCCGTCCGGCGGGCCGAGCGCGGACGAGGACCCGGCCGTGTGGGTCGTCGACGGCAGCCCGCAGTATCACGAGCAGGCCTGCCGCACGCTCGACGGCCTGGAGCCGGAACCGATCGCGCTGAGCCAGGCGCTGGAGGACGGGTTCGTACGGTGCACCGTCTGCACGCCGCCCGCCGGCGCGAGCGCGCTCGGCATCGGCGGCCCCACCCCGTCCGCGACGCGCGAGGTATGGGTGGCCGACGGTTTCCCCGAGTACCACCATGAGGGCTGCGTGGAACTGCGCGGCGTCGGGGCCGAACCGATCCCGTACGACCAGGCGGTCGAGGACGGCTTCCAGCCGTGCGTGGTGTGCAACCCGGACGTCGAGTTCGCCGCGGCAGCGCCGGAACCGGAGGCGCCCGCGTCAGCGGCCGAGCCGGTCGCCGAGGCGCAGCCTGAATCGGTTACGCCCGCACCTGCGCCGGAAGCCGAGCCGGAGCCGGCATTCGAGGACGAGCCGGCGTTCGAGCCCGAGCCGGTGGGCGTCGGCTCGCTGCCTGCCGAGGTGTGGGTCGCCGACGGATACCCGCTGTTCCACTCGGCGGGCTGCCACGAACTGAATGGGCTGGATTCCGAGCCGGTACCGCTCGACCAGGCTGTCGAGGACGGCTTCGAGCCGTGCCCGGTGTGCGCGCCGGTGGGCGCAGTACCCGCAGCCGAGCCGGGTGCCGCCCCGGTCGAGGCGGCCGACGTCTGGGTTGTCGACGGCTTCCCCGACTATCACCGCGAGGCGTGCCGCGAACTCGTCGGGTTGGCCGCCGAGCCGGTCCCGCACGAGCAGGCCGTCGAGGACGGCTTCACCGCCTGCGTGGTCTGCGCACCGGACGCCGCCACGGCACCGGCCGAGCCGGAGCCCGAGCCCGAGCCGGCCCAGCCCGAGCCCGAGCCCGAGCCCGAGCCCGAGCCGGCCCCGGTCGGCCTGACCAAGTCGGCGCCGCTCGCTGCCGTGCCGCCCGCTGCCGCCGAACCGGCGTCTGCCGACGTCTGGGTCGCCGACGGGTACCCGGAGTACCACCGGCCGGCCTGCGTCGAGCTGATCGGGCTGGACGCCGAGCCGGTCCCGCACGACCAGGCCGTGGAGGACGGCTTCGAGCCGTGCACCGTCTGCGACCCCGACGGCGCCGAGCCGCCTGTCGCCCCGCCCGAGCCCGGGCTGATCCCGGGCCTGCCGGAACTCGATCTGGAACCGCTGCCCGGGCCGCACACCGAGCCAGAGCCGGTTCCGGTAGCGGTCGGACCCGCCGAGGTGTGGGTCGCCGACGGCTACCCGGAATATCACCGCGGCGACTGTGTCGAGCTGATCGGACTGGACCCTGAGCCGATCCCACACGAGCAGGCAGTGGAGGACGGATTCACCGCGTGTGCGGTGTGCGCACCGGACGCGGCCGAGCGACCGGCTGCGCCCGAGCCCGAGCCGCAGCCCGAGCCCGAGCCGGAGCCGGAGCCGGAACCCGAGCCGGAGCCGGAGCCCGAGCCGGAGCCGGAGCCGGAGCCCGAGCCGGAGCCGGAGCCCGAGCCGGAGCCGGAGCCGGAGCCGGAGCCCGTCGTCGCCGCCGGATCGGCGGATGCGGCGCCCGGCAGTCACCTCGTATGGGTGGCCGACGGCTACCCCGATTTCCACCGCGAGGGTTGCGCCGAGCTGGCCGGGCTGGACGCAGTGGCGATCAGCTTCGATCAGGCCGTCGAAGACGATTTCCAGCCGTGCGAGGTGTGCCAGCCGCACCTGGCCGTCATCGCCAGTGAGCCGCAGCCCGAACCCGAGCCCGAACCCGAGCCGGAACCCGAGCCCGAGCCGCAGCCCGAGCCGGAGCCCGAGCCGGAGCCCGAGCC
>JAVHVB010000262.1:0-15612 GCA_032160775.1 Pseudonocardiales bacterium
AGGGTGAGCCCGATGGATATCCCCGATTCGAAACAACTCGGCAGCCTGCCGAAGTTCTGGGACGACCACCGGCGGGTGCTGATCGAGATCCCCATCCGGATCGTCGTGATCATCATCGTCGCTCTGATCCTGCGCGCGGTGATCCGGCGGATGATCAACCGCGCGGTGCGCCCGGTCCGGGGCGAGCTCCCCCGCCTGCTGCGGCCGTTCAAGGAGCGGCTGGAGAGCAGTTCGTTCCTGGAGTCGGCCGGCTTGCTGTCCGAACGCCGGTCGCTGCGCGCTGCCACTTTGGGCTCGGTGCTCAACTCCGCGGCGTCCATCACGATCTTCGTCATCGCGTTCCTGCTCGTGCTCAGCGAGCTGCAGGTCGACCTCGCGCCGTTCATCGCCGGCACGTCAATCGTCGGCGTCGCGCTGGGCTTCGGCGCGCAAAACATCGTCAAGGACTTCCTCGCCGGCATGTTCATGCTGATGGAGGACCAGTACGGCGTCGGTGACGTCATCGACTTCGAGAAAGCGACCGGAACCGTCGAGGCGGTGGGCCTGCGGTCCACCCGGTTGCGCGACGTGAACGGCACCGTCTGGTACGTCCGCAACGGCGAGGTGCTGCGGGTGGGCAACAAGAGCCAGGGCTTCGCGCAGGTCGTGCTCGACATCCCGCTAGACGCCTGGGCCGACGTCGACCGGGCCAGCGAGGCGATGCGCACCGTCTCGGCCGAGATGGCCGAAGAGGACGAGTGGGCCGGCGTGTTCCTCAACACCCCCGAGGTGCAGGGCGTCGAATCGATGACCCGCGAGGAGACCGTCATCCGGCTCGTCGCGAAGGTCCGCCCGCTCGAACAGTGGCGCACGGCGCGTGAGTTGCGCCGGCGCATCCGTGACCGGTTGGAGAAGCTGGACATCGACGCGCACCTGCCGCCGACGCCGCCCGAGGCGCCGCCGACGGACGAGGACGCCGCCACTCCCCCGCCCCCAAGCAATCAGGACTAAGGCGGCGGGGCAGTCGCCCTAGCCGAGCGCCTGGATCGCCTCGGACACCGCCCGATGCAGCGTCGGGTAGGCGTAGTGCATCGTGCGCATCGTCGCGATCGGCACCTTTGCGTGCACCGCGAGCGTCAGCATGCCGAGCAGCTCACCGCCGTGCGGGCCGACCACGGTCGCGCCGACGAGGACCCCGCGGTCGGCGTCCTCGACGAGTTTCACGAATCCGTCGTTGCCCGGTCCCCAGATCCAGCCGCGGGTGTTGGCCGCGAGTTGCTGGGTGCCGACCCGGACGCTGAGCCCCTTGTCCCGCGCCTGCTGCTCGCTCAGCCCGACCCGGCCCACCTCCGGATCGGTGAACGTCGCCCAGGCGAGCGCCTCGTAGCCGCCGTACGGCTCGGGTTCGCCGGTCAGGTGTGCGGTCAGCACCTTCGCCTGCCACACGGAGACGTGGGTGAATGCGCCGCGGCCGGTGATGTCGCCGACCGCGTACAGCCCGTGCACGCCGTCGACGCGCATGTGCTCGTCGACGTCGAGACTGCGCGCACCCGGATCGAGGCCGACGGTCTCCAGCCCGATGTCGGACAGGTTCGGCCGTCGGCCCGCTGCGACGAGCAGCTTCTCGCCGGTGGCTGCGCTGCCGTCGGCCAGCGTCACCACGGCCCCGTCACCGCCGGCCGCGACCGACTGCACTCCCACGCCCTGGCGCACCGTGATGCCCTCGCGGGCGAAGACGTCGGCGATGAGCGCGCCCGCCTCCGGCTCCTCCGGCATCAGCAGGTGCGGCGCCGCCTCGATCACCGTCACCGCGGCGCCGAATCGCGCGAAGCCCTGGGCGAGTTCGCAGCCGATGGCGCCGCCGCCGATCACCACCATCGACGCCGGGACGGCCGGCGACCGGAGGATCTCGCGGTTGGTCCAGACCAGCTCGTCGACCCCGCGCGGCAGGTCGGCGAGCCCCGGGACGGGCGGTATCGCCGGCGAGGTCCCGGTCGCGAGGCAGACAGTCGCGCCGACGTGAGTGTCGTTTCCGACCTGGACGGTGAACCGGCCGTCTTCGTCCCGTCCGGCCAGCCGGCCGGTGCCCCGGACGAAGGTCGCGCCGTGCCCGGTGAGCCGGTCGACGGCGATCGCGTCGTCCCAGTCGGTGGTCGCCTCGTCCCGGATCCGGGTGGCGACCGGCGCGTAGTCCGGCCGCACCTCGGCGTGCCCGCCGAGCTGGTCGACCCGCCGGGCCTCGGCGAGCGCGTCGGCGGCGCGCACGATCATCTTGGACGGGATGCAGCCGAAGTAGGGGCACTCACCACCGACCAGGCGCTCGTCGATCGCCAGGACCGACCGGCCGCTGCGGGCGACGGCGCCGGCGACCTCCTCGCCGCCCGGGCCGAGGCCGATGACAATCAGGTCGAAGACAGGCATGCGGCAGAACGTACCGATCCGTCGGGGACAATGGACAGCGTGACGCAGTTACCGGACGGTGACGGCCGCGCGGACACCTTCTTCGCCGCGGTCGGCGGTGAGGAGACGTTCCGGCGGTTGGTGGACGCCTTCTACGCCGGGGTGGCCGAGGACCCCGTGCTGCGGCCGCTGTACCCCGAGCAGGATCTGCGGCCGGCCGCAGAGCGGCTGCGGATGTTCCTCGTCCAGTACTGGGGCGGGCCGTCCACCTACTCCCAGCAGCGCGGGCACCCGCGGCTGCGGATGCGCCACGCGCCGTTCGCGATCGACGAGGCGGCCCGGGACGCGTGGTTGGCGAACATGCGCGCGGCGCTCGACTCGCTCGAGCTGCCCCCGCCCTACGAAGCCGAGCTGTGGGACTACCTGCGGATGGCCGCCGAATCGTTGCGCAACGTCTCCGGCTGAGCCCGGCTGGCGTCGGGCACAATGGCCCGCGTGTCCTTAAGCGCTTACGGCCAGCGGCCCTGGTGGGCGTCCGCGGTCTACTACCAGATCTACCCGCGTAGCTACGCCGACGGCAACGGCGACGGCACCGGCGACCTGATCGGCGTGCGCGAGCGGCTCGATCACCTCGTCGAGTTGGGCGTCGACGCCATCTGGTTGTCACCGTTCTACCGCTCGCCGATGGTCGACGGCGGCTACGACGTGGCCGATCCGTGCGATGTCGACCCGCTCTTCGGCACCCTCGACGACTTCGACGCGCTGCTCGCCGCGGCGCACGAGCGCGGCCTGCGGCTCACCATCGACATCGTCCCCAACCACTTCTCCGACCAGCACGTGTGGTTTCAGGAGGCGTTGGCCGCCGGGCCCGGCTCGGCCGAGCGCGCCCGGTTCCTCTTCCGCGACGGTCGCGGGCCGGACGGCGCGGAGCCGCCCAACAACTGGCCCGCGATGTTCGGCGGTCCGGCCTGGACCCGGGTGCCGGACGGGCAGTGGTATCTGCACCTGTTCGCGCCCGAGCAGCCCGACCTCGACTGGACGAACCCTGCGGTGCCGGCCGAGTTCGAGCGCATCCTGCGCTTCTGGCTCGACCGCGGCGTCGACGGCTTCCGCGTAGACGTCGCGCACGGCATGGCCAAGGAACCGGGCCTGCCGGACCTGGACCTCTCGGTGATCCGCTCCCGCGAGGACGGCGCGCACATGCCCTCACCGGCGGACATCCGCTTCGACCGCGACGCCGTTCACGAGTACCACCGCGGATTCCGCCGGGTGCTCGACTCCTATCCGGGCGACCGGATGGCGGTCGGTGAGGCGTGGGTGCCCGACAGCGAGCGGATGGCGCAGTACGCCGCGCCGGGTGAACTCAACCTGACGTTCAACTTCGAGCTGGTGGTGGCCGGCTGGGGAGCGACCGAGTTCCGCGCCGCCGTCGACCGGTCGCTTCAGGCGATGTCCGCGGTCGGCGCGCCCTGCACCTGGGTGCTCGCCAACCACGACGTCGAGCGCCCGGCCACCCGTTATGGCGGAGGCGACCGCGGCCTGGCCCGCGCCCGTGCCGCGGCACTGGTGCAGCTGTCACTTCCCGGCGCCGCCTACGTCTACAACGGCGACGAACTCGGCCTGGTCAACGTCGAGCTGCCCGACGACGCTCTCCAGGACCCGACGTGGGAACGCACCGGGCACACCGTGCGCGGTCGGGACGGCGTGCGGGTGCCGTTGCCGTGGGACGGTGCGGCACCGCCGTTCGGGTTCACCTCCGCCGCGACAAGCTGGCTGCCGATGCCCGCCGACTGGGCCGGCTCGACCGTGGCAGCGGAGGAGGCGGACCCGGGATCGACGCTGCATCTCTACCGGACCACGCTCGCACTTCGCCGCAAGCTGGCCGACCTGCACGGCGCCGACCTCGAGTGGTTGGACAGCCCAGCGGGCTGCCTCGCCTACCGGCGCGGCGACCTCGCGGTGTGGCTCAACGCCGGCGAGGTCCCCGTGCCGATGCCGACAGGCGAACGCGTGCACGCCTCCGGACCGACCGACGGCGAGCTGCCGCCGGACACCGCGGTGTGGGTGCGCAGCTAGGCAGCCAGGCCGCGCTCACGAGAACGGTACCCATGCCTCGCGGTCCAGCGAGTGCAGGTCACTCACCCGCAGACCGGACGACGACATCGTCCAGAGCTGGTCGCCGATCACCAGCGTCCGCTCGATGCCGGTCGCGTAGCCGTTGCTCGAGCCGACCGGATTGCGAATCGTGCCGAGCACGGTGAGCTTTTCGTTGTCGACCCGCACCACGAGCGCCGCCCCGGATTGCCGGTAGTTCCAGGAATCGATCGGGACGACCGCGATCCGGTCCGTCGCCCAGTAGAGGAAGGCGTGCGGGTCGATCGGCGACTCCGACGGCGTGTGCTCGCGGGTGACGTTGTCCAGCCGCTGCGGGTCGTCCGGCGAGCTGACGTCGAACAGCGAAATCTGCAGCCCGCTGACGAGCCCGCCGCTGACGTCCTGACCGACGCCGAGCAGCCGGCCGTCGCCGATCGGATGCAGGTAGTCGGAGTAGCCGGGCATTGTCAGCTCGCCCGCGATCCGCGGATGCTCCGGGTCGGCCAGGTCGACGACGAACATCGGGTCGACCGACTTGAACGTGACGACGTAGGCAAGCGCGCCGAGGAAGCGCACGGCGTGCACCTGCTCACCGCGGCCGATCCCGCCGACGGACCCGTCGAGGGTGAGGGTGTCCGCGTCGAGCACGTACACCGACGTCTCGGCCCGGCTGCGCCACTCGCCCTGCGTCGTGACCACGCGCAGCGTGCCGTCGTACTCGGACATCGAGTACGAGTTGAGCAGCGAACCGGGGACGGCGTGGGAACCGAGGTACGTCGGCTTGCCGGCGCCCTCGATGTCGAACCGGTGCAGCTGGGTCCGCTCGTCGTTGTGCCGCGTGTACCGCGTGTCGGCGACGTAGAGACTGGTGTCGCTCGCGTAGACGTTCGCGCCGTTGGCTGCGAGGGAGATCGGCTGCGGGTCGGCGAGGTCGCCGTCGAGGTTCACCGTGTAGACGGTGAGCATCGACTCTCCGGTGTAGCGCGCCGGGTGGCTGACCGACGTGCACGGGACGGAGCCGGACGTGGTCCGGCCACCGGCGGTCGCCTCATAGGTCGGAAGCCACGCGGTCAACGGCGCGCGCTGCACCGCCGCGCGATTCGCTGCCGTGCGTTCCGTTGCGGTCTGCCGGCCGCGGATCGCCGGGAACCGGAACTCAGGCGTGCTCTGCACGACCAGTCGCACCGTCTCGCCGACCATCCGCGCCTGGACGTACTGGCCGTCGGTATGCAGCGTGCCGAGCACCGAGGGCGTCCCGTCGGCCAGGTCGACCAGCAGGGCCGTCGTGCCGGCCGCGTCGCCGCCCGGGCCGGCGTAAGGGCCTCTGTCGATCACGTCCGAGTAGTACGGCGAGCTGTAGTCGTTCAGCAGCACCAGCACGCGATCGCCGGACATCAGCAACTGGGCGCTCTGCGCGCCGGCGTACAAGCCGAGACCGAGCTGCCCGGTCACCTCGTGCGTAGCGGCGTCGACCACGCGCAGGACGCCGCCGCTCACCGAGACGAGGCGGTTGCCGTCGGTGACGACGATGTCCGGCTCGCCGACGCCCACCTCCTGGGTATTGGTCGTCGAATGATCGGGCGCGCTGTCGACGGACTTGCCGGCGTCGGTCAGGGCGGCCGGCGTCCGGGCCGGGCCGCCCAGGCGGTCGAAGTAGGCGTACAGGTAGTCGCTGCCCGGTAGCCCGTACGGGCCGACGTGATCCGCGGTGTGGGCCCGCAACTGGTCGAGCATCGCGTCGCAGCTCGTGTAGGCCGCGAGCGCCATCCGGGCCGGTACCGGCCCCGGACCGCCCGGCCGGCCGTTCGGGCCGGTCGGCAGCGCGACACCCGGGCCGTGATCCGCCGGCGGCCCCGCGGCCAACCCGACGGCGATCGCCGCCGCGGATGCCGCGGCCAGACCGACGGCGAGGCCGACCAGCCGCGGCCGGCGCAGCGCCGGCAGCGCGAAGCCGCGCCCGGTGGTGGTGCGCGAGCGAACGGCGGCGAGCACGCGGTCACCTGCGGCTGACTCGGCCCAGCCCGCGTCCGCCGCAGTCGGCGGCCGGCTCTCGCGCAGCACCCGGTCCAGTTCCTCGTCACTCATGGCTGACCCCTCCGGGCAGTTCGGCCCAGCGCTCCGGCGCGTACCCGGCTGCGCGCAGCCGTTCGGCGAGCCGTTTCCGCGCGCGGTGCAACCGCACGGCGTAGGCGGCCGGCGTGCAGCCCAGCGCCTGGGCGGCCTCGTCCGCACTGAGCTCATACCAGGCGCTCAGGGTGAGCACCTCGCGGTCGAGCTCGGAAAGCTGCGCGAGCGCCGCGCCGACGACGTCCGAAGTAGACACTGCGCCGTCGTCGCCCGCGGCACTCGGCGCGACCGACTGGCCGGCCACCCGAAACGCGAGGCGGTCGCGGCGCCGCGCGCCACGCACGGTGTTGGCGAGCAGCCGGCGCGCGGTGCCCAGCAGCCAGCCGATGGGTGGGTCGGGAACCAGGTCGGCCCGGCGGAACGCGGTCATGAACACCTCCTGGAGCACGTCCTCAGCCGTCGGCCGGTCTGTGCGGTGCAGGAGGTACGCGAGCACTCGGTCGCCGTAGGCACGGAACCAGGCGTCGAGCCGGGCGTGCCGGGCGACGTCGTCCACTCGCGAACTCCCTCGCTGCCGACTGGTCTGGGACGTCATGGAGTAGGTGTCCGGCGACCCGGTGATCTCTTACACGAGGTGATCCCGCATTTCCGTTTCAGAGCAGGCCGAGGGTCTGCCCCGGCCGCTCCAGGTACACCGTGCCGTACTCGGCGACCAGCCGGACCCACCGGCCGGCGACGTCGACGTGCGCGAACCCGCTGCGCGGCAGGAAGCCCATGCGGGTCAGCGCACTCACCGTGCGCAGGGTCACTTCGGCGCTGCCCCTGTCGTCGCTTGCGGTCAGGACGACCGAATCGAGCAACGCATCCGCGACCTCGGCGCGTGGCTGTGCGCCCGGGACGCCTTCCCGCTCGGCGGCCTGCTTCAGCGTGAGCGCGCCGGAGCGGACCAGCGGGCGCAGCACGCTGTCGGGGATCGTCTCGATCCGCCGCCAGCCGCCCGACGGCGGCCGGCCGGCGCGCCACTCGAGATCACGCACCTCGGGCTGCACGTTTTCGTCCTGGAGCCAGTCGAGCAGCTCCGCAGCACGCGTCGTGACGTCGACCGCGGCCTCGCTCCGCGGCACTTCGACGGTCCGGGAGACGAGGATGCCGAACGGCAGCCGGATCAACACGGTCGCCTCTTCGGCTCCCAGACGCAGTCGGGCGAGGCTCTTCGGATCGAGGCTGACCGCGCGGTCCAGCGCGGGGGCGAATTCGGCAACTGCCGCGCGGTCGTCAGGTGTCAGCACGCTGGTCGTCCGCGAATCCGGCGAGGACGGTCCGCTCGTCGTCGGTGAGCCGGCGCGGCCGGTCGATGCCGAAGTCGAAGGTGACGCACAAGGTCGCCGCCCGCGCGACCAGCCGGTCCAGGTCGAACACCTCGTAGCGAACGGTGAACCGCGCCCCGCCCACCTTTTCGATCCACAGCTCGATGCGCAGCGGCTCGGGGTGGTAGACGACGGGGAGCAGGTACTCGATCTCGTGCCGGGCGATCACGGTCCCGGACGAGAAACCCTCGTGCCGGTGGAAGAACATGGCGACGCGCGCCTGCTCGAGATATTGCAGGTACGCCGCATTGTTGATGTGCCGGTACGCGTCCATGTCCGACCAGCGCATGTGCACGTCATGGACGAATCGGGTCATCGGACCAGCCTCCGCGGACAACTTGCCACGGCTGGCTAGTCGCGGGTCAGTTTGCGGTGCGTCACGGCGTGCGGGCGGGCGGCGTCCGGGCCGAGCCGCTCGATCTTGTTCTTCTCGTAGGACTCGAAGTTGCCCTCGAACCAGAACCACCTGGCCGGGTTCTCGTCGTCGCCCTCCCACGCCAGGATGTGCGTGGCGATGCGGTCGAGGAACCAGCGGTCGTGGCTGGTGATGACCGCACAGCCGGGGAACTCGAGCAGCGCGTTCTCCAACGACCCGAGCGTTTCGACGTCCAGGTCGTTCGTCGGTTCGTCGAGCATCAGCAGGTTGCCGCCCTCCTTGAGGGTGAGCGCGAGATTCAGCCGGTTGCGCTCACCGCCGGAAAGCACCCGCGCGGGCTTCTGCTGGTCGGGACCCTTGAAGCCGAATGCGCCCACGTAGGCCCGCGACGGCATCTCGACATTGCCGACCTTGATGTAATCGAGCCCGTCGGACACAAGTTCCCAGACGTTCTTGGCCGGGTCCAGCCCACCGCGGGCCTGGTCGACGTAGCTGATCTTGACGGTCTCGCCGAGGAGCAGCTCGCCTGCGTCCGGCTGCTCCTGACCGACCATCATCTTGAAGAGCGTCGTCTTGCCGACGCCGTTCGGGCCGATGACGCCGACGATGCCGCCGCGCGGAAGGCTGAACGAGACGTCGTCCCACAGAAGCTCGCCGTCGAAGCCCTTGGTGAGTCCCTTGGCGTCCATGACCAGGTTGCCCAGTCGCGGACCCGGCGGGATCTGGATCTCCTCGAAGTCGAGCTTGCGCGTCTTCTCCGCCTCGGCCGCCATCTCCTCGTAGCGGGCCAGGCGGGACTTGCTCTTGGTCTGGCGCCCCTTCGCGTTCTGTCGCACCCATTCCAGCTCGTCGCGCAACCGCTTCTCGAGCTTCTGATCCTTCTTGCCTGCGATGTGGAGACGCTCGGCCTTCTTCTCGAGGTAGACGGAGTAGTTGCCCTCGTACGGATAGGCGCGGCCGCGGTCGAGCTCGAGGATCCACTCGGCGACGTTGTCGAGGAAGTACCGGTCGTGGGTGACCGCCAGGACCGCGCCCGGGTATTTGGCCAGGTGCTGCTCGAGCCACTGCACCGACTCGGCGTCGAGGTGGTTGGTCGGTTCGTCGAGCAGGAGCAGATCGGGCTGCTCGAGCAGCAGCTTGCACAGTGCCACGCGGCGCCGCTCCCCGCCGGAGAGGTGGGTGACCGCCTCGTCGCCGGGCGGGCAGCGCAGCGCGTCCATCGCCTGCTCGATCCGGCTGTCCAACTCCCAGCCCTCGGCGTGCTCGATCGTCTCCATGAGCTCGCCCTGCTCGGCGAGCAGCGTGTCGAAGTCCGCGTCCGGCTCGCCCATCGCGGCGGAGACCTCTTCGAACCGGGCCAGCGTCGCGCGCAGGTCGGCGACCGCGTCCTCGACGTTCTGCCGGACCGTCTTCGTCTCGTCCAGCGGTGGCTCCTGCTGCAGCAGGCCCACCGTGTACCCCGGGGACAGCCGGGCTTCACCGTTGGAGGCCTGGTCGAGACCGGCCATGATCTTCAGCACGCTGGACTTACCCGCCCCGTTGGGCCCCACCACGCCGATCTTCGCGCCAGGGAGGAAGGACAGGGTGACGTCGTCGAGGATCACCTTGTCGCCGTGCGCCTTGCGCACCTTGTACATCGTGTAAATGAACTGAGCCACGCCGTCGAGTGTCCCAGTCGGCGGCGCAGGCTCGCCGCCAGGTCCGCGCGGTTGTGTGGTCGCCGTGATGTGAAACACGCTCGGCTGGGACGGCGCCGGCCGCCCGCCGCGGCCCGGAAGGCGCGCGGCAGGCCCCGGATCGTCGGGGACGCAGGCGGCTGAGGGCTCGACGGGTCCTTGTCAAATCGCCCGGGCCGTGGTCACGAGACCGTTTTGCTGCCTGGCCCGCCGTTGTGTAACCGTCGTTCTCGGCCGCGCACCGCCGAGCAGGCGAGCGCCGCGCCCGACAGGACCGGGTGCGACAGGTCGGCAGCTCGAACCAACCGGGCGACGCCGACAGGGGCCGACGTTGGAGCCCCGACCACCGGCCCGCGCAACAAGCTTGCTGGCCCTCAGTGCGACCGACTGTCACCGACAGCCACCGACAGCGCGCACTCGCACCTCACCGGGGACCCGATCTGCAAGGGCGGTGCGCAGTGCGCTGCCCGGGAAAGGTCTGCAATGCATCACGTACCTACCGCGCCGCCGCGCGCCCGCAGCACGTCCGGCACCTCCACGCGAGGCCGGCGGGCCGCCGCCGCGGTCGCCGCTACGCTCGGCGCCGCCACGCTCGTCAGCGCTGTCGCACCATCACCGGCCGATGCTTTCACCCGGCACGTCGGCACCGTCTGGGGCCGGGTCGCCGCCTGCGAGAGTTCCCGGAACTGGCAGATCAACACCGGCAACGGCTACTACGGCGGACTGCAGTTCTCCCGCAGCACGTGGATCGGATATCACGGCCGCAAGTACGCCGCGACCGCGAACCGTGCCACGCGCGCCGAGCAGATCGAGGTCGCCCGGCGCGTGCTCGCCTACCAGGGCCGCGGCGCATGGCCGGTGTGCGGGCCGAACGCGGGCCTGACCAAGCGCACCGGCGGTGCTACCCGCGCCCGGCTGCCGCTCCACGCCGGCTGACCGCTCACGACGCCGCGCTGAGGGCCTCCTCCGTCGGGACGTCATCGTTGGTCCGGTCCCCGAGATCGAGCCAATGGTCACTCTCGTCGCGTGGGAGGCCCGCGTCGTCCTTCTCCACGACTACCGGCGGCCCGGACTGATACACCCGGGTGAACTGGCTCGTCCCGCGGCCGAGGTCATGCCCGACCGCGGTGGCCTCCAGTTCGTAGGCGGTGCGCACCTGCTCGTCGACCGTGTACTCGCGCTGGTAGTAGCGGCCGGTCACGACCACCGGCTGCCCCTTGCGGATCGACTTGTCGACGTTCTCGGCCATCGCGCGCCAGCAGGTGACGGTGACATAGAGGGTGCCGTTGTCGACGAACCGCTCCTGCTCGCGGTCGAACCGCCGAGAGGTCGACGCAACCCGGAAGTTCGTGACAGCGAAACCGTTCTTGGTCTCGCGGCGGCGCGGATCGTCGACGACGTTGCCGACGATCGTCATGGTGGTCTCGTTCACGTGAGTGCTCCTCTTCTGGATCCGGTCGGTCCGGTCGCCCACGGTGGGCGTCCACTCACGAAACCGCCGATCTCCGTCCGGGCGGCCGCCGTGCCGGCGAACTGTGGACAGGCAGCGGGGGTGTGGACGGCGACTCGCGCGCCGGTCCGCGGTTCTGCTGACTCGGAAATTTCGCCCTGGCGAAGCGCTCGCGCGCGATGAATCCGCCCGCAGCCCGGATAATGTGCCTCGTCCGAGCCCCCGTAGCTCAGCGGATAGAGCAGCCGCCTTCTAAGCGGTTGGCCGCAGGTTCGATCCCTGCCGGGGGCACCTGTCGCGGGGCACCTGTCGCGGAGACGTCCCGGCGCGCTGCGTTTTCGCCCGGCACTGAGATCGCCGGTGACGATCTTGTAGCGTTGTCTCGGTGCCCGCGGATACCGATGCTGATGCCTACATCCACGCCTTGCGTTTCTCCGCCGACAGACTGCGCGAATTGACGGGCGCGATGACCGAGGCCGCACTGAGCGAAAGCGCTTATCCGAGCGAGTGGACCATCGCGCAAGTGCTCTCCCACCTCGGTTCGGCTGCGGTGATCATGCAACGCCGCCTCGCGGACACCCTCGCCGGCAAGGCAACGCCGGACGACTTCGCCCCCAGCGTCTGGGAGAGCTGGAACGCGAAACCCCCAGTACAGCAACGCGACGACGCACTCGCCGCTGACAGCGAATTTCTGGCCCGCATCGAGGCGGTGACGGCCGAACAGCGTGCCGGATTCACCTTCGTCATGGGACCGATCAGCGTCGGATTCGCCCAGTTCGTGGGCCTGCGCCTCAACGAGCACGCCCTGCACACCTGGGATATCGACGTCGCTGTCGACGATGCGGCAGCCCTCCCGGATCTGCTCGCCGCGCTCGTCGTGGACAGCCTCGATCTCGTCGCGCGCTACACCGGCAAGCCGACCGGGGACGCCACCACCATCGTCCTCGCCACCACCGCACCGGATCGCACATTCACGGTAGAGCTGACACCCGACGCGGTCACGCTCGCGCCCGGCACCGCAACCGGCACGCCGGACGTGACGCTCCCCGCCGAAGCATTCATCCGCCTCATCTACGGACGCATGGACTCAGGACATACGCCGCAGGGCGCCCAGGCTCCGGCCCTCGACACGCTTCGGCGCGTCTTCCCAGGGCCGTAACAGCAGGCCCGTCCGACGACTGCTACGCAAGCCCCGCGGATCGGGCCTGGCTGGTGAGGGCTTCGATGGTTGGTGCTTCGAAGAGAATCTGTTCGCCGCGGCGCAGCTCGTAGATCGTCGTGCCATGCCGCTGAACGCTGACCGCCACGAGTCCTCTGCCGATGTGCAGGATCACGGCCGCAGGCAGCGTCGCCTTCTTCACGGCGGCGTGCGCCTCGATCAGGCTGGTGACGGCTTCGAGGAGGTCGCGGACGTTGCCGTCCTTGGCCACGATGGTGGCCGGCTGCAGCCGGCTGATGCGCTGGCGCGCATTCGTCGCGTCGTCGATGTGCGCGCTGTAGAACACGACCGGTAGGGCGTGGTCGACATCGGTGCGGGAACGGGCGAGTTGGACGAGCTGGATCCCGTCGACGTCCGGCATGACGATGTCGGTGACCATCGCGTCGATGCGCTGACTTCCTAACAGTCGTAACGCCTCGTCTGCGTCGGCGGCGTGCACTGTGGCGAGACCGGCCCGCTGAAAGGTGCTGCGCAACAGCGCGTGAGTCAGCTCCGAATCGTCGACGACGAGCACGACACTCACTTGCGCTCTCCTCCCCCGGAAAGACCTCCCACGCGAGCTGCTGCGGACGGTAAGGTACTTACTTGTCGACCGTCAAGGGCGCGGCTCGACGCCGGTGCGCGATGGGAGGTCAGTCGTGAGTTCGGCCATCGCGCTCACGAGCGACACTCGCGCGCGGATCCTCGCCGTGGCTTTGGAGCTCGTCGCCGAGCAAGGCTTCGCGGCAACATCCACGCGAGAGTTGTCCGAGCGCCTCGGCTTCACCAAGGCCGCGCTCTACTACCACTTCCGTACCAAGGACGATCTGCTCATCGCACTGGTCCAACCAGGCATCGAGGAGTTCCGCGACCTGCTCGACCGCGTCTCCTCGTCGAACGACGCCGGCCGCCGAGAATTGCTGGACGGCTACCTCAGCGTCGTGATCAACAACCTCGAGATCACTCGGGTGCTCTCTCGCGAACCGGCCGTCAGCCGGATCGAGAGGCTGAGCCGGGTGACCGAGCCGATGTACCAGGAACTCATCGAGCGGTTGATCGGACGCCACCAAGTCGATGCCAGCAACGTCGCGCGCGCCCATGTCGCTCTGGGCGGCATCCACGCCGCCCTGCTCAACCACGCACCGGGCGCCGCCCTCAACGAAGTACGCGCCGGCGCGTTCACCGCTGCCTGTGGCGCTCTCGGGCTCTGAACGTCCGGCTCAGCAATCCGAAGCCGCGGTGCGGCACGAACACCAAGCACGATGGACGAGCACCCTCGCGGAGAAATTTCCGCCCTGCTCAGCGGCGAAGCAGGCCGCGCTGATGTGCTCGCCGTGTCGGCGCACCTGCGCGACTGCGACGACTGCCGGCAGGAACTGATCACCTCGACGACCGGCCACGTCGCGCTGACGTCGGCGCTCCGGTTCGCGGCAGAGATCGTGCGGACGGAACCCGCGAGTGAGAATCGGGCCCAGACCAAACCGGATTGCCCTCCGGCCACGAACGATGAGGTATGAAGCTCATCCGGCACCTACGCAAGCTGGCCCTCGCCGGTTGCGCCTTGACTCTCGCCGTCGTCGCACTTACCGCGTGCAGCAGCAGCACGTCCGGCGGCGGTCCCTCGGACACCAACGGCACGGTGATCTCGCTGAAATCGCTGATGTTCAACCCGGGGGACATCACCGTGAAGGCGGGCACAGAGGTCACTTGGCGCAATGACGAACCGATCACGCACACGGTGACCTCGGGCGAGGTGACCGGTCTCGACAAGACCACCGGGCTGCGGACCGGCCAGAAGCCCGACGGCCTGTTCGACGAGAAGCTCAGCGGCAACGGGGACACGTTCTCGTACACGTTCACCAAGGCCGGTACGTACAGCTACTACTGCGACATCCATTTCGGGATGAACGCCAAGATCATCGTCACGAAATAGCACCGCCGCACACCCGCCGGCCGGTCACCCGCTCTACCCGGGGCAGCTGCGTCGGCGGTCCTACCCCATCACTCCTATAAGAAAAGAGAACAAGCGATGGACGCACGGTTCAGAACGATCACCATCTCGGTCGCAGCCGCGGCCGTACTGGCCGCCGGCTGCACGAGCAGCGGCAGTTCGTCCGACTCCACGTCGCCGAACACCGGGACCTCGGGTCACTCGTCGATGAGCCAGGATCCCGGGACCGGGCCGGACGCGAGCGCCGCCGCCGGGCTGCGGGCAACGCTGACCGCGCTGTTGAGCGATCACGTGTGGCTGGCCGGCAACGCACTGCAGACCGCTGTGCTCAAGGGCGGCGACCTCAAGGACCCGGCCGTCGTCGGCGCGGTGAAAGCACTGGACGCCAACTCGGTCGCATTGTCCAAGGCCGTCGGGTCGGTCTACCCGGACGCCGAAAAGCCGTTCCTCGCCTCCTGGCGCCAGCACATCGGCTTCTTCGTCGACTACACCCTCGGCAAGGCCACCAAGAACGCCGCGATGGTGACCAAGGCGAAGTCCGACCTGGACGGCTACCGCACAGCGTTCGGGCAGCTGATCAACTCCGTCGTACCGGAACTGCCCGCCGACGCAGTCGCCAAGGAACTCATCCCGCACGTGCAGTCGCTGTTCGACGCCATCGACGCAGCAGTCGCCGGCAGCCCCGACTTCCAGACCAAGCTGGCCGCCGCCGCCGAGCACATGGTGATGACCGCCGACATCCTGGCCGGCGGGATCGCCAAGAACAAGGGCCTCGACGGCGATGTCGACGGCACCGCATCGACGACACGCTCGGTGCTCACCGCCCAGCTGAACGACCACGTCTGGCTGGCCGGCAACGCACTGGACACCGCCGTGCTCAAGGGCGGCGACCTCAAGGACCCGGCCGTCGTCGGCGCGGTGAATGCGCTGGACGCCAACTCGGTCGCGCTGTCCAAGACCGTCGGGTCGGTCTACCCGGACGCCGAAAAGCCGTTCCTCGCCTCCTGGCGCCAGCACATCGGCTTCTTCGTCGACTACACCCTCGGCAAGGCCA